>CAIWGR010000580.1 GCA_903912275.1 uncultured delta proteobacterium | reverse complement strand
CGCTCCTCCTCGCCGCGCTCGGCGTTGCCGGCTGGTGGTACTGGGGCACGGCCATGGATTCGGTTGCTGCGGGTGCTGGCGGGCTGCTCGGACTGGGCAACTTCCGCGCCCTCCGCCACCTCATGGGCAACGTCTTTCTGGCGCAGGCTGGGGGCGACAGCCGGCCGTGGGCGCTGCTCCTCGGACTCAAATTCGGCGCCTACGCGTTGATTCTCTTTTTACTTATCGCCGTTCTCCATCTAAACGCGTTGGCGCTCGTCACTGGGCTGACCGCGGTCGTGGCTGCCGGTCTCTTCGTCTCCCTTCAATCCGCCGCTGCGGCGCCTGTCTCCCCCGAGCAGCCCGCGGCCCCTGCAAATGAGCGTGTCGGATGAATCTCCTCGCGTCCGATTTTACCTGGTTCAATCTCCTTCCCGGCTACAACGGGCTCCAGAAGAGCATCGGCGACAGCCTCTACTACACCTACATCGACGGTGAGCCGGTCCAGCACATCACCCACCTCACGTTGGTGCTGTTCTCCACCCTGATCATCCTCGGGATCGGCATGGTAGCGCGCTCCCGCTGGGCAAGCGCAGACGGCGGCGTGGTCCCAGACGGCAAGTTCACCATCGCCAACCTGCTCGAGTCGATCCTCGATGCGATCCTTGGCATGTCGGAGCAGGTCCTCGGCACACGGGAGCGGGCCATCCGCTTCATGCCCATCATCGGCACCTGCGCCCTCTACATCCTCTTCAACAACCTCCTTGGCCTCGTGCCCGGCTTCGCGCCCGCGACGGACAACCTCAACATCACCGTCGGACCGGCGATGGTCATCTTCTTCGCGACCCACATCTATGGGCTCAAGGAGAACGGGATGCACCACCTCACCCACTTCCTCGGACCGAAGATCGGCGGCGTGCCTTGGCTCGCCCCCATCATGCTCCCCATCGAGCTCATCTCCCACCTGGCGCGCCCCCTTTCGCTTTCGCTCCGCCTGATGGGCAACATGACGGGCGACCACAAGGTGCTCGCGATCTTCCTTGGCCTCGCCTACTTCACCGTGCCGTTTGTCATCCTCGGCACGCTTGTCTGCGTCGTTCAGACGCTGGTCTTCTGCCTGCTCTCGATGGTCTACATCTCGTTGGCGATTGAACATTCAGAAGAAGCCCACTAGAGGGCGCGCGGGCGGTCTTCCGTCTGCCCCACCAACCCTGTTTCTAAGCCGGGCCTCGGCCCAAAGTAACCCTTGAGAGGAGTTCCTCCTATGAGCCGCAAGTCGTTCCTGGTCACCGCCTCCTTCCTTGCCACCACCTTCCTTGCTTCGGCTGCCAATGCTGAGGGCCTCGAGGGTGCCGCTGGTGCCACCGCGCTCGTCGGCGCCGGCCTCGCCATCGGTATCGCCGCTGTCGGTGGTGCGCTCGGTCAGGGCCGCGCCGCTGCTGCCGCGCTTGAGGGCATCGCCCGCAACCCCAGCGCCTCGGACAAGCTCTTCACGCCGATGATCCTCGGCCTGGCGCTCATCGAGTCGCTCGTCATCTACGCGCTCGTCATCGCCTTCATGATCCTCGGCAAGGTCGCCTAAGGCGCTCGGCGCGAGGCCATCGCTCGCGCCACCTCTGCTGCTACCATCAGACTGGCCGCCGAACCTTCACCGCGGCCGGCGATGTCGTAGGCCGTTCCATGGTCCACGCTGGTTCGCACAATGTGCAGCCCCAGCGTGATGTTGGCCGCAGCCCCAAAGCTGACCGCCTTCAGCGGCGCAAGCCCCTGGTCGTGGTACATCGCCAGTACTGCATCGGCAGGCTGGCGACCTGAGACCACGCGCGGAAAGAGCGTGTCTGCGGCAAAGGGGCCCGTGACATCGATGCCCTGCGCGCGAAGCTGTGCGAGGGCCGGCGCGATGACCCGCTCTTCTTCATCGCCGAGTTCGCCTGACTCACCCGCGTGGGGATTCAGCCCGCAGACCGCGATGCGCGGCGACGCGATCCCGAAGTCGCGAACCAGTCCGTGGTGCAGCGAACGGCCGGCCGCAACCACGCGCTCCTGCGTCACCGCGTTGGCCACCTCACGGAGCGGCATGTGCGCCGTAACCAGCCCTACACGGAGCGACGGACCGGCCAGGAGCATCGTCACGGGGCCCGACGCCGCCCAGGCCTCCAGACACTCCGTGTGGCCCGTCACAGGGAGCCCGCAGAGGCCGAGCAGCGCCTTGTGCCAAGGCAGGGTCACAACGGCAGCGATCTCCCCGCGTAGCGCGCTCTCTGTGGCCTGCTTGAGCGCCGCATGCTGGAGCGTCCCGAAGGCCGGAACTGCTCTGCCCCACGGATAGTCCACGTCGAAGAGAGAGGCTGGCAGCGGCAGGCAGTCGATGACTGCCATCAACGAGGAGGGAACTGCGACCGCTTCGTCCGGGGTCGCCACAGCAACAACCCCATCGACAAGGTTCGGAATCCCCCGCGAACGCAACGAGGCGAGCGCGGCCTGCAGCGCCATCACCGACCCGAACACCACGAGCGGTCCTGCCTCGGAGAGCGCACGGTGGGAGCGCAGGAGCAGCTCGGGGCCCAACCCCGCGCCGTCGCCCATCGTCAGGCCGAGCGGCTTGGTCATCGGCTAGTCTACCCGACCGAGCTCTCGGATCTCCACGAAGACCTTCTTCCGCAGCTCCGCCACATAGAGCTTCTCCTCGGCCTCGATCTTCTCGCCACGCACGGCCATCCGCGCCCGGTCGCGCACCGTCTCGAGGTCGTCGAAGGGCTTCTGCTCGATGGCATCAAGGCGGATGAGGTGAATGCCGAACTGCGAACGGACGGGGCCGGAAACCTCGGTCGGCTTGAGCCGCTGCGCCGCTGCCTCATAGTTCGGATCGAGCGAGCCGATGTCGAAGCGTCCAACGCGACCACCTGTACGAGCGGTCGCATCCACATTTGTTTCGGCGGCGAGGGCCTCGAACGATGCGCCCGACTTCAGCCGCTTTTCGAGCGCATCGATCTGCGCCTCCGCCTCAGACACCTCGGCTGCCGACGCATCGGGGGCGAGCGAAACGAAGATGTGGCTCGTGGTCATCCAGGTCTCCACAAGCCCGTTCGGGTAGAGCCGCGTGAGCGTCGCATCCACCTCACCGTCGCTCACCGCGATGCGCGGCAGAACTTCCGACTGGATAAGCCTGACGCGCAACAGCTGAGCGCGAACATAGTCGGCGAAGTCTTCGAGGCTGATTCCCTGCTCCGACAGCGCCGTGCGGAAGGCATCCTCTTCGAGCCGCATGCGCGTGCGCTGTTCGGCGATGTGCTGCTGCACCTCCTCGTCACTCACCGACACGCCAAGTCGCTTGGCTTGCTCGGCAAGCACCTGGTTGTCCACGAGGGTAGCAAGCACCTCGCCGGCCACGGCGCTGCGCCCCTCCGGGGTCTGCAGCCGGCG
>CAIWGR010000579.1 GCA_903912275.1 uncultured delta proteobacterium | reverse complement strand
GACCTCCCGGGCAACGTAGGGGTGCGGCCCTCGAGGGCCCTCGCGAGGATCTCGGACTTCATGGTCTGGCGCGTAAGGGCGTCCTTCAAGAGGCTGTTCTCACGCTCGAGCTCGACCTCACGTGCACCCTTCCCAGCGCCCCTGCGGAGGGCCTCCGCAATGCCAATGATGGCCTCTTAGCGCCAGCCGTCCACCGTCTCCGACTTCACGCCGTAGCGCCGGGCGAGCTGGTCCACAGTCGCCTTGTCAGACAGCAACTCCAACACCGCCAAGCGGCGGTCCTCTGCGGAGCGTCGCCCGGGTCGACCGCGCACAACATCGCCAATCTCGTCCTTCTCGTCTTGCTTGCTCATGCTCCAGCCTTACCCGACCCGCAGGGGGATTAGAACGGCCTAGGGTGTCAACCCTCGATAAAGGGACGCAGTACGGCCGAGGGTATCAACCCTCGCTGGAGATATGCGATGATTGGACTTGCCACAGCCTTATCAATCACCTATCGAATTGAATCATTGGAAGCTGGGGAGAATGAGTCACCAATCGGCGGAGAGAGCAAATGGACGACGCAGATAGACAAGTCTATCGATCAACCACTTGGATGCGATTCGTATATAGGTTAATTCTTGGATCAGTGTCGGCTGCGTGCAGCACGCCTTCACCATCATCCGTCAACACCGAGTTTACGTCGGAAATCGAACTTGGGCGTCAAACGCAAAAGTCTGCTTGGCATGTTGACTCCGGAGAAGAATGGCGTGGCTTGCTCCGACAAGGCGCATTGTTCGGCGACTTACATGACCTAACCAATCCGCTCGACGATAGTACGACCGAAAACTGCGTCGGGCTTGTCGATGGATCGATGGACATGGATTTCAGACCTCTTCTTGGACTACAGCGCGTCAGCGCTATCATGCCATCCGGAACGGGTGGGTATCCAAGCGTCGCGCTGTTTTCCGTTACAGCCTACGAGGGGTCGGCGACCCCCACAAAGCTCAGCCCAATATGGTCTGAAACTCTACGAACCGGCGCACTTGCGGATGATCCAGAGGCATCAGGCTTTCCTGTCGCGACAGCACTTAGTTTCGCCCCGATGTTGGCTGCGGCGGGCAGGGCTCCCGCGGACCTTTGGGAGTCCGTATCTGTGCTTCGTGCCGACGGAGTGGTCCATCAATTCTCAAACATTAATATTCACGAAACAATCTCCAATAGAATCCGCGAAGATTCGTATGTTCTGTCAGGCACCATTCCGTCCCCAGCCTTAAAAGATGGCGAGGTGCGCAGATATTGCGACATTGAAACATTGTGGGACGGCGATGTCGTTTTGACCTTTGCCGCAACACCTCTGGCTGACACCAATGACGGAGTTCACCTACGAGAGGGATGGATCCGATATGATGCAGACCTCAAGCAATGGGAAAACCCTGTATTCTCTTACTTCGGAATCGATTTTCTTCACCCTGGAAAGGATGGCACGTTTAACAGAAGCGCCTGCATGAGCGTTGATTCTGGCTCGTATGCGAACAAAGACAAGATCGTGTTTTCTTCAAATTTTTGGCAAAATACTTCGCGCAGCTTGCACAGCCTACCAACTCTTTGGCTATTTGAGACCACCGGCCGAGGAATTTTCCCGCTGCTAAAGTATGGACAGATCCCGACATCAGGCGCAGGATACGGCAATGTCGAGGATATCGCCCTCATTGATGGGGCTCATTTCGCGATTCATCACGACTACGATAGAGGATCAAGCGACAATCAAGATCGGATAGACTTCTTGTTTTGGCGCGAGTCCCAAATCTTCTCAATCGGAACCAGTTTTCTCCCTGCGGACTTCTCGTCGTTGGCGGTCTATGGCCCAGCCGAGGAAACTGATTGTTCTGAATTGGGCGTACTTGTGGAGGCCTCTACAGTATCGATAAATCGTGTTGATAACCATTGCGTGAACTTGTTTTCACTAACAGCGGCGCCATGCTCCGATCTATGAAATATCTTGAAAATTTGAACCTCCATGTTTTCGGCCTGTTGTGTTCTAACTGTATTCTCAATAATTGCGGCACGACATTGTCCGATCAGGAAGACATGCAGCTGCCTGGTCTCAGCAGCGATGTTTCAGCCGACCGCGACGGCTCAGACGCGATGGCTCTCCCGTCCGAAACCGACGGTTTCGACCTCAGCGACACACCAACTGAGGGTTCAGACAGTCTTGCTGACACCGCAAGCTTCGAAGAACAACCGAACGGCTCAGGCCAAGATCTAGACACCGGCCCGCCGCTCGACGGCTCAGACGGTTCTGTGGCGTGTAACGCGAACATTGAGTGCATTAACGTGACAGGTCGTGTCATTGATGCCGATGGTCTCGGTTCTGCCGTCCCATTTGGCATGCTCGTCACGTGTGAAGTCTCTGGGACAAACGAGGTCGCGCTTGACGCTTCGCTTTGGCAGTACGGTGGCCAAACCGAATCTGCGTTCTTTGTTTCCGGTCAACGCCGCATCCAGTTCGTGCCGGGACTTCCCGAGCCGCAATTGATTCGAGTCCGGACAGCCTGCGGCGCTACAGCAGAAACCACTCTCAATGTCGCTCCCCCAACGCACGAAACGCTGATCGTCGGATCTTGGAGCGCGAGTCTCCCGGAGACCACGTGGGACGCCGACCTCTACGTTAGGCGAGACGCCGGCGATTGCTGGACCAATCCCGCCGCCGTCATGGTCGCGTGGTCGCCCGAACAAAGGCTTGACTGGGGGATCCAAGGGCGCGACAGCGATGACCCGCACGCTGGCCCGGATGCCCGTTGGCTGCCCGCCTACGAGAGCGTGCGGTGTGACGCACCGAACCCGTCAGAGACCTGGGAGATTTCCTTACGGATGCCCCTCGAACGGCCGAGCGAAACGCTGTCCGTTCGGCTGCGGATCTGGGCGAGCGGAGAACTCGTTGCCGACGAATTGCGAGCCTTGAATCCAGCGTTTGCGGGCAAACGTTGGTGGTCGGTGGGTTTCTTCAACCCGCTGATTGGGTGGTCGCCTGTCGAACAGATTCTCGCTGACCGTCCGATGTGTGATTCCATCTGTGGCGGCGGCGGAAGTGCGTGGCCCGAAGCCTGCAATGGTGTCGACGACGACTGCAACGGGACAGTGGACGACGGCGCATGTACCACCGGTATTTGCGCGTACATTCCTACGCTTGACCGCTTTCAGTGCGTCGCACCCTAACGACCCGAACCGACCGCATGCTCCGCGACTACATCCTCCGCTACTACCTGCCCAAGGTCAGCTAGCCCTCGTCTCGGTTGCTCCAAGCGAGCAGCACGACGGGGATGCCGCCGTTGCGAATCTCGGCCACAATGCGGCCGCCGCGGGCCATGTAGCCCTCTGCCAGGCCGCGCGGCGCGAGCATGACGAGCGCTGTTGGCGCACGGCGTGACAGGAGCCGCTCGCGCAGGCGACGGAGCGGGTCCACCGCACCGCGAAGGCGGTCGCCGTAGGGCGGGTTGCAGAGCACGAGCAGCGCGTCGCGCTCGCCGCAGGGCAGCTCGGCAATCGCCGCATCGGACTCGGCGAAGGAGACGGTGCCTTCTGCGCCGGCCCGCTCCGCATTGCGCTCACCCGAGCTGACGCAGCGTGGGTCGATGTCGGTGCCAAGGTGGCGCGGAACGGTGCCACGGACAGGCTCCGGCCGGCTCGCAAGCCACTTGGTCCGCCAGGCCGCGAAGGCCTCCACCGGCGTCGACGGCCACTGCTCAAAGGCAAAGGCGCGGTGCTCGCCCGGCTCCTGCTCGGCCCAGGCCATCGCAGACTCGATGACCATGCTCCCGGTACCGCAGAAGGGGTCCCAAACCAGCGCCGGCTTCTCCATCAGGTCTCGTCCGATGGTCGCAACCGCAGCGGCCAGCGTCTCGCGCGCCGGCGCCTTACCAACCTCGGTCCGGTAGCCGCGACGGTGCATGAGCTCGCCCGCCGCATCCACGGAGAGCGTACAGACATCGTCCTCCATCCGCACATAGATGCGGAACGGCGTGGTCGGCGGCACGGCGCCCGGCTTGACGGGCCGGCCAGCGAGCCGCTCCATGATGGCGCCCTCCACCCGCTCCGCCACGGCATCGCTGTGGTAGAGGCGCGAGGTGTGGCAGGTAACGCGCGACTCCACCGTCGCACCGGCAGGCAGAAAGGCATGCCAGGGCGCCTTCGAACTGCCGGCGATGAGTTGGTCAAATCGGTAGGCCTTGAAGGTCGCAACGCGCACCCGCAGCCCCTCCGCGAGGCGGCTGCCGAGCGCCACAGTCCAGAGGTCTTCCATGGTTCCGCGCCATTCGACGCCGCCGACGACCTCTTCCAGCGCAGCCTCGGGCAACAGCGCGCCGAGCTCGATCATGAGCAGCGGCTCGAGCCCGGGCCGGACCACCGCAAACAGCCGCCAACGGGTCGCAGAGCCACTGGCCGCGGCCACAATCGGTTCGGGGGTTTCGATGCTCACGGGTCCTGCTCACGGGCCGCGCGGGCCCTGCTTCTGCCGCATGCGGCAGCCTCTCCATCGGCCGCGACGCAGCCTCTGGCCGCTCCCTTAGGAGGTGCACGCGGTGCGGCGCAAACTTCTTCGCGGCGCAGGCCGTGGCGAAGGGGCAACGGCCCTGCTACTCCCGCCGCCATCCCCGCTCCAAGGCTCCGCCATGACGCTCGACGAATACCAGGCCGACGCCCTCCGCACCGCCCTCGTCAACGACGAACTCCCGCCCCTCTGGTATCTCGCGCTCGGCCTTGCGGGCGAGGCCGGCGAGGTGGCCAACCTCATCAAGAAGTTCGAGCGCCACGG
>CAIWGR010000578.1 GCA_903912275.1 uncultured delta proteobacterium | reverse complement strand
CGTTGTCGCGGTCGCAGGCCGGGTCGATGGTGGTATCTGGCGCGGTGTCTGGCGCGGTGTCCGTCGCCGTCGTATCGGCGGTCGCAGTATCTGCGTCGAAGGTGTCTGGCGCGGTGTCTGTGTCGTCAGGCGTGGTATCGGGAATTGCGGTATCGGCCGTGGTGTCTGACACGGCCGTGTCGGCCGGCTCGGTGTCACCCGCGGTGTCTGCGGTGGCAACCGTGTCGGACGCGTCGCTGGCATCCGGCTCGCCGGTCGTGTCGTTGCGGCCTGTGCCTCGGTCGGGCGTGTCGACCCCATCTGCGGCGGTACAGGCGACGAGGAGGAGGGCAGCTAGGAGCGGAGCGGAGCGCATCATGGTACGGCGGTCCTGGGCTTGGAGGGCGTGAGCGTGCGGTCTCTGGCGGCTGCGGCGAGTTCGCTGATGGGCGCGTTTCGCTCAAGCGCGTCGAGGATGGCGAAGATGGTGGCGCGGATGTGCGACGGCGGCTGGTCGGTTGCCGCGCAGCCCTGAAGAATGCGGATGGCCTCCAAGACAAGCTTGTCGTCGGGTGGCTGCTGGGAGAACCGGAAGATGCGTGCGTGGGGCGTGGGCGCAGCGCCCTCGCCGGCGGTTGAGAGCTCCTCGAAGAGCTTCTCGCCGGGACGGATGCCGGTGAACTCGATCTTGATGTCTCGGTCGGGCTCAAGGCCGGAGAGGCGAATGAGGTCGCGTGCAACATCGACAATGAGAACCGGCTCGCCCATGTCGAGGACGAAGACATCGCCGCCCTCCGCAAAGGTCGCCGCTTGCAGGACCAGCTGCGAGGCCTCGGGGATGGTCATGAAGTAGCGCTTCATCTCCGGGTGGGTGACGGTGACCGGCCCGCCAGCTGCGATCTGCTCTTTGAAAATGGGGATGACGGAGCCGTTGGAGCCGAGGACGTTGCCGAATCGGACAGCGGTGAGGCGGGTGTCGGAGGTTGCCGAGAGCGACTGCATGAGCATCTCGGAGACACGCTTGGTGGCGCCCATGACGCTGGTTGGATTGACGGCCTTGTCTGTGGAGATGAGGACGACGACCTCGACCCCCGCAGCCTGGGCGCTGCGGATGAGGTTGTGGGTGCCGAGGATGTTGTTCTTGATGGCCTCCCACGGGTTCTTCTCCATGAGCGGCACATGCTTGTGTGCGGCGGCATGGAGGACGACGCGAGGTCGGAAGTGGAGGCAGACCTGCTCGAGCCGGAGGTAATCGCCGATGTCTGCGACGACGGGTTCGAGTGAGATGTCGGGGTGGGTTGCGCGGAGTTCGCGCTCGAGGTGGAAGAGGGGATTTTCGGCCTGCTCCAGCATGATAATCTGCGACGGTCCGAAGCGGGCAACCTGACGGCATAGTTCGGAGCCGATGGAGCCGCCGGCCCCCGTGACCAGGACGGTGTTGCTGGTGAAGAGCCGCTCGAGCTGTTCGGAATCGAGCCGGACGGGTGAGCGGCCGAGGATGTCTTGGAGACTGACCTCGCGGAGGTGGGAGATGGTAACGGTGCCATGCACGAGGTCGTCTGTGGCGGGGAGCACACGGTGGGTCAGGTCGATGGCGTTGCAAGCGTCGACAACCCGTCGAACTGCGTCTTTGCTTCCGCCGTCGAGGGCGATGATGACCTGCTGGGCATTCGTCTCCTGCGCGACGCGGGCGAGGTCGGCGACTCCGCCTGCGACGGCATACCCGTTGATGAGCGAGCCCTTGTGGCGGGGGTCGAGGTCGACGACCCCTACGATGTCGAGGGTTCGAACCGCACCGCGCCGTACATCACGGAGGAGCCCCTCTGCGACAGTCCCGGTGCCGACCACAAGCGTTCGGAGAACGCCCGCCTCGGGCGGCCCATGATGAAGGAAGGACTCGCGGAGGTAGCGGAGGCTGAATCGTGTTCCGCCGAGCAGGGTGACGGTGAGGATGGCGTCGAGGGCAAAGATAGAGCGCGGCAGGGTTCGGATGTCGAGCGCGAAGCAGGCAACAGCCGCGGCGGCT
>CAIWGR010000577.1 GCA_903912275.1 uncultured delta proteobacterium | reverse complement strand
GTCACGCCAAAGAAGAGCAGGCCGAATGCAACGATGGGGGCGCGGGATACGGCGAGAAGTCCGCCCAGCCAGATGAGGCCGACAAAGGCGAGGCCTACGAGTGCGCGGGGATCCAAGAAGCCGGTCGCGTTGGGGAAGGCGCTGTAGTCGCCGATGAGTCGCGCGGGGAACAGGATGAGTTCCAGGTAGCGGCCGTAGGCGGCCATGACGGTCGCGACATGGGTGTGGAGGCTGTTGCCTCGGATGTTCTGGGAGATCTGGGTGACATGGCCGACCTTCACGGCCCAGAGCACAAAGATGACGCTGGCGCCGGTGACGATGGTGATGGGGATGAAGTAGCGGTAGACCGCGTGGAGGATGGGGCGCCATGGGCTCGGAAAGGCGGCTCCGTCGCTGGCTGCGGTCATCATGGGAGCGAGCGCCACCATGAGCATGAGGGTGGCCGGCAGGGTTGCCGCCATCTCCTTGCTGAGCATGCCGAGCAGGAAGCAGAGGCCGGCGAGGAGGCCGCCGAGCCATTTCCGCGCGGTGGTTTGGGAGGCCTGCGGCGCGGCGAGCAATGCAGCGACGTAGAAGAGGGTAACGAGGAGGTCGCGTCGCCCGGACATGTAGGTGACTGCGTCGGTGTGAACGGGGTGAATCGCCCACAGGATGGTGCCGATCGCTGCGGCGCGGGGGTCGCGTATCACGCGCCGGATGAGCTGGTAGACGAGGAAGGTTGTGAGCGTGTGGAGGAGGATGTTGGTGAGGTGGTAGCCATAGATCTCGCGGCCCCAGATGCGGTAGTCGACGGCGAGCGACATGTAGCGGACGGGACGATAGGAGCAGGCGTCGATGCTCGGCAGGGAGAGAATCTCGCGCCAGGTGTCGACGCGCCAGCACGAGGTATCGCGCCAGAAGATGAGATCATCGAAGGCGAGTCCTGCGTTGAGCGCTGACTGAAAGGTCAGCATCGCGAGGAAGGCGGCGAGAATGCCTGCCAGAAGCGGAATGCGGGAAGACTGCATGGGACCGGCGCGGCGAGACGAGTGACGAGCCAACAAGTCGGCTTCGGTGTCCTGCCTCGTAGCGGAATGGCAGCGAAAGGGATAAGAGAAAGCGGAGGACCGACGGCCGTGGCAGCCCGTTCGACGGCCCGCCGCCCAACCCGGGATGTCTGCTTGTACGCCTTCCGATTCGACATGGCCCGACGCGCTCTGGCATCTGCGGGGTGGGTGAGTTTCGACCTGTTCGACACGCTGCTTCGGCGCGTGAAGGGGCCGGACGAGGTTGCAACCGATGCAGCGATGCGACTGTCGGGGCTGGGGCTCTCGGCCTGGTCAGGGGATGAGGTTCTCCGCCACCGCCGAGCGTGGACCATTTCACGCGAGGCGGACTACCCGCAGGCGGAGGCGGAGTGGAGCATTGCCGACTGGTATGAGGCGCTAGGCATCGCCATGGGCGTCGATACCGCAGCGGCGCGCGAGGCTGGTTGCCGTTGCGAGCTGGCCGCGGAGATTGCGGGGACGGTGGTGCGCCCGACGGGGCTGGCGCTGCTGCTCGAGGCACGCCGACTCGGCAGGCGGCACTTTGTCCTGAGCGACACAACACTGACGGCGGAGCTGATCGGCGCGTTGCTCGAGGCGCATGGCATCTTCGGTCTCGAGATCGTCGCCTCGTCGGAGTGGCAGCTGTCGAAGCGGCGCGGGACGATCTTCGCCGAAGTTGAGGCGCGGATGGGACTCGACGGGCTGCGTGGTCTGCACATCGGCGACAACCTGAAGTCGGACTTCGTGCGGCCGCTGCAGGCGGGCTGGCGTGCAGCGCACCTGCCTCTCACCGAAACTGACGGAGAGTTTGATGCGGCGGCGCGCACGGTGCTCCGGTATGTTCCGCCCGCCGACGGTCGCCCACAGGGGCCGCTGGCAGGCGACGCGGCTCACTTCGTGCTCGCGACGGCTGCCTGGGTGTGCCAGCGGGAGCAGCTGCTCGCGGCAGATGTGACGCTCTTTCTCGCGCGGGACGCAGAGCCTCTTCTGGCGGCCTGCGAAGCGCTGCAGCCCGGTCTTGGGCAGCGCCACTACCTGCGGCTGTCGCGGCGGTCGGTCCTGCTGGCGCATCCGGGTAACCTGCTCTTTCGGGTGACCTTGTCGGGCAAGATTGGCAAGCGGTCGATGAGGGCTTTTGTTGCCGGGTTTGAGCTGCCCGACGGCGTCGCAGACCGCTGGCTCGCGGAGCTTGGCAGCGAGGCCGATGCACCTCTCAGCGAAGCGGTCGTCTCGGCGTGGCAGCAGGTACTCCGGCGCAACGCTGCGGAGTACGATGCCTTGCGGGAGGAGCAGCGGAGGCTGCTCCGCGACTATGTTGGGAGCGTCGTTGGCCCGAGCCGTAGCCTTCTGGTGGTGGACCTCGGTTGGGCGGGGACGATTCAGGACGCGATTGCGGCGGTGATGCCAGGGTGCGAGGTGCATGGCTGCTATGCGGGCGTCACGCGAGGCGGTGAACCGTCCTCTTTGCGGGCGTCGAAGCAGGGGCTGGTGTTCGATATCCCCGCAGGCAGAGGCGCACCGCTGCTCGGCACCAGCGCCGGCGTGATGCGCCTGTGGGAGCTGCTGCTCCGCGAGCCGACCGGTTCTGTGCGGCGGCTGGTGCAGGACGAGGCAGGCGTGGTGAGGGCAGAGCTCGATGCGCCACCACCGCTGACCGATGCTGCACTGGCGCTGGCAGAGGAGGCGCGGTCGCTGCTCTTGGCAACCGCGCATTGCGCCGGGCCTGCTTACGCGCAGGTTCTCGGATTGCAGGAAGAGGTGTGCAGCGCGTTGCTCGCCCGAATCGCGCGGCGCGCATGGGAGGGACTGACGCTGACGCCAGACGCAGCATTCGCGCGCCGCATCCTCGACCTCGAAATGGATGAGGGCGCCAGCCGCGGCGTGATGACGACGCTCGGAGTCGGCGGGCTGCGGTCCGGCGTGAGCTGGTGGCCGGGGCTCTTGGTCGGCTCCCTCGCCGGCCGCGGCACGGGCCGCTCATGAAGGTCGCAATTCTCTCTCGCAGCGACGCCTCCGGCGGCGGTGCCGGCCGAGTCGCTGACGAGTTATCAGCAGGGCTTCGTGCGGCGGGGCACAGTGTTCTCCGCGTCTACCGCAAGGGCGACCAAGCGGGCGACCGAGACACTGTCGTGTTGCCAGCATTCCGCGGAGAACAGGGCCTTCGCCAGACGCTCGGCGTGGATCTCGCGGCCGCACCGCTGCTGCTCCTCTTGGCCAAGCGGGGGGTGGATCTGGTCCATTTTCACGATCATCATATGGCCTTTGGGCTCCGCGCAGCACAGGCGATCGCGCAGCATGTTCCGACCTGCTTTACCTTCCATGATTACACGGGATTCACCGGCGGATGCCTCTATCCGGGCGACTGCACGCGGTACGAGCGAGGCTGCGGTTCCTGCCCGGAGACCGGACGCGGCGCGCAGCCCGCGCGGGTCGATCGGTCTGCGGCAACGTGGGACGCAAATCGGCGATTCGGAGCGACCGCGGGCGTGGTCGGCATCTCGCCTTCGTCTCACTTCGCGGCACTCGCAGGTCGCGGTGCATGGTTCGGACGACAGGTCGAAGTCATCCCAAACGGTGTCGACACGACGACCTTTGCGCCGGCGCTTCGGCTCGCTGCTCGGGCCGCAGAAGGCGTCGGAGCCGCGGAGCGAATTCTGCTCTTCGTTGCGGCGCAACTCGGCGACCCGCGCAAAGGGCTCAGCGACCTCTGCAGGGCGCTGCAGCCGCGGTTTGCCCAAGACCCCACGCTCACCCTCTGGCTTGTCGGCGGAGAGGATCAGCTCCCGCCTGAACTTGAACTGCTCGGCGGCAGAACGCGGCGCTTCGGACGCATTGGGAGCAAGGCCCGACTCGCATCGATCTATGCGGCTGCCGACCTGTTTCTGCTGCCGAGCCACGAGGACAATCTTCCCTGCACGGCGGTCGAGGCGCTCTCCTGCGGCACGCCCGTGATTGGTCGTCCCGTCGGCGGAATCGCAGAGATCTTCGAGCATGGGCGGAGCGGTGTTCTCGCACGGAATCGGACGGTGGAGGCGCTCGGCTGGGCGATCGACCAGGGCCTCACGCAGCTGACGGATGAGACGAGCCGACGCGCCGCACGGAGCTTCGCGGAGCAGCGCTTCGGCATGGCAAGCTTTGTGGCGCGGCACGAGGCCGTCTACGAACGGGCGAAGGCGGAGCATGCGCGTAAGGCCGAACCATGAGCGAGCAGTCGCAGGAGAGACAATCGCCCGAGCGTTGGCCGTCCGTTGTCTTCGGAATCTTCGTTGGGCTGCTGCTGCTGGCCCGCCTGCTTCGGCTGTCTGGCGAGGGGCTCTCCGCGAGCTTCGATTCGGCGATCTACATCCGAAACCTCTGGGGCATCTCCCAGGGCGACTGGGTCAATCCGCTGGTCAACAATCATGTCTTCTGCGTGCACGGAAACTGGGTGCTCCTGTTGCTCGCGCCACTCGTGAGGTTCTGCGACCCTGGGCTTCTGCTGACGCTCGCCCAGGGTTTGGCGCTCGGCGCGACGGCGGGGCTCTTGCATCACGGATTTCTGGAGGCGCTGGGTGAGCGTGCGAGTCGGGGCCGCCGGTTGGTGGTGGCAACCCTGCTTTCGGCGGGGCTGCTCGCGGGACCGGTGGCGATCAATCCCTTCCTCTTTGATCTGCGCCCTGACATGCTTGGGCTTCCCTTGCTGCTCGCAGGGCTTCTTCGCGCCAGACGCAACGGATGGGACAGGCCAGCGCTCCTTTGGATGGCTGCAGCTCTCCTCGTTCGCGAAGAGTTCGCCATGGTCATCATCGGCGCGATGGCCACCGCTCCGTTCGGTCGCTCTCTGCTGATCGATTGGAAGAGGCGCAGCGGCGTCATCGTTGCGGTGCTGGCCTTCGTCGCCATCTACTGGTTCGGCGTCCGAGGCTGGCTGTTCCCGCAGAGCGTCGAGCGCGCCAGCGGCGTAGCGTCGCAGATGCTCGACAACGCGAGCCCTCTGCCGCTGTCGCAGGTTCTCGCCTTTAAGGCCGAGATTCTGTGCGCGGTGCTGCTCGGGGGAGGGCTGCTGCCGCTCTTTGGCTGGCGCTGGTTGGGCGTGGCCATGCCGGGGCTCGCCTTTCTGCTGATTCAGTCGCGGATGCAGGCAGACCTGCTGGACTTTCATTACGCGATGTTCGCCCTTCCCGGCTTGGCGATTGCCTCGGTGGCTGGCCTCGAGCGACTCGTCTCACGGCCGCGCCACGCCCCGCTGATGCTGGTCTCTGCGGTCGGCATGATTGCGCTGTTCGTCACGTCGAGCGCGCTTCCGGGTGGAGGCCGCCACTTCGCATCGCGTGAACTTTCGACGAACAGCGACGGCTCGCCTCGCCTCACGTCGGGTGGTGTTCCACTCTACGAGGCGATGAACTCCATGGTGGCAGCGCTTCCGCCCGACGACGGTGTCGCCGTACCGTTCGCGCTCTCTGCGGGCGCCGCGGCCCGTTCTACCATCGTGACGACCGAACAGGTGAAGCAGTGGGTCTCCAAGGGAGAGACGTTCCCGCCGGACCTCCATTGGGTGGTGCTATTCGGGAAAGACTTCGAGGGGCTCGGGAGCCGGCTGATAAGCGAGCACGGGCTCCATCTGGTGACCACGGTCGAGCAGTCGCTCGCAGTGCTGACCGACCGCACAGCACCTACAAACTGGGAGGCCTTCACGCGACCGGCAACAGGATGTGCGCCCTCCGCTGACTGGCCGGTGGCAGGCCTGCGGCTCTGCGCGCCCGACGCGGCGAGCCCAGGCTGGTGGGTGGAACGGACAACGGATGTGGAACGGACAACGGATAGCGCGCTGCCTGCCCCGACCGACCTCTTTCTGGAGCCGATCGCGGGGCCACCGGCGCTGTTCCGGGGTGTCTCGGGGCTTGTTGACCTCTCATCCCTTCCCGTCGGCCGTGCGCTTCCTGTTCGCGGAGCCGCAGGTTCGGGTGTATCGTTCGCCTCAGCGGTGGTCGCAGCGCGAGGTCGTGCAGTCACCTGCCGCAGTGTGGACGGCTCGACCGGCCCGCGTTGCAACATCGACATTGCCCATCCAACTCCGCCCGTCCAAGGAAGGCGACCATGAACCCCAACAAGACTCGGACCCTGATCACGCGGGCGCTGCTCGCTGGCCTCGCGCTCGGCGCCTTCGCCCTGCCCGCGCCCGCATCCTCACACGGAATTATGGGCCACATGCATGTGACAGGTTGGGCCATCGAGAACCTGCCGCCGGGCGAGCTCCGCGACATGTTGAACGACCCCGAGGTGAAAAACGCTGCCCTCTTCGGCGCCGCATACACCGACTCAGGCTACTGGCCGAAGGGTTCCATGGAGTCGCAGACGCGAGCCTATGGTGAGCACACTCACTGGGAGCCCTTCATTCAGGATTTCGTTGCCTGGATTCGGGTGAACGACCCGCCGCCGTGGACCTCCATCGAGTCGAAGAAGCGCTTCGGCTTCATGATCGGCTGCGCCTCGCACGGGCTGCAGGACGAGATCTTCGACTCCATCTTTCTCGACCAAGTCGACTTCCACGACAACGGCAATCAGGACATCGCTGACCCAGCCACGGACGGCTTCCTCTCCATCGACGGCCACCTTCGGTTCATGCCGACGGAGTACTATCCGAAGGAGACGGTCCTTGAGCTCTACCAGACGCTCAACATGGGTATCACGGAAGAGGTGATTCGCTACGGGCTCGACGCAATGGAGACCCTCTATGTGAATCCCCGCAGCGGATACGCCGTAGCGGCCGGTTTCGGCCGGCAGCACGAGGCCAAACTCGGCTGGACACGCACCCACTACTTCGACCCCGACGTGCCAGGCAGCATCCGAAGCGAGATCGTTCCGACGATGCACTACATCACGGCACTCTGGGGGCGGGTTCAGGGGCACAGCGCAGCCGAGAACCCGGTGCTCTTTCAGTATCCCGATGATGGCCGCTTCCTGCGTTCGCTTGACCCCGCGGACCCTGCATCTTGGGTGACCATCGTCACCGCGGCTGCGGCGAAGGCCAACTTCGTCATGCCCGACTGGAAGCTTGATGACGGCACGCCGATTGCCTTCTCCAAGCACGGAACGCACTGGGGCGGCCCCGACCAGTTTGCGCGCGTGATGCAGTTGCGACCGCTCGAGCAGCTGCCCGCAGGACGCGCTTCAACCGTGACCTGGAGCTTCAACGGACCGCTCATCAACGACGAGGTCTCGACCGCATCGGTGACGCTGCCGGTTGAGACGACCTGCATCGAAGGAAGCGGCGCCTGCCCCATCGGCTGCGACGCCCGCACGGGCATCACCACGCCGGACGAGGTGGGGGCTGCGCTGGGTCGACCGGCCTCGTGTGTTGCCGTCGAAGAGGGCAGCGGCAGTGGCGCAGAGGGCTCGGGCGCAGCGGCCAAGAAGGATGACGGCGGCGGATGCCAGACCAGCAAGCCCGCATCCGCGTGGGGCGCGCTCTGGTTCGCCGCCGCCCTGCTCGCGCTCCGGTCAGCGCGATCGACGCGCCGCCACCAGGATGCTGCCGCCAAAGGCTAGCTCTTCCCCCCGCGCGACCGCCGCAACCTCGCTTGTAAGCAGGGCGCGGATTGCACGGTCTGCCAGACCCGGCTTGTGGTCGCGCGCAACCGAAGCAGCGGTCGGTGCGGCGGGAGCGATGCCCATGCGGAAGGGCAGCACCCGCAAGAGTGCGATGGCTGGTGGCAGCGGGCGAAAGAAGTGGCCGAGGTAGCACTGCTCGAAGCCGGCATCGGAGAGCAACCGCGACATCGATGCGGCAGTGTAGCGTCGCTCATGGCCTGCAGCGGCATCTTCGTGCGACCAGAGCAGCGGGTAGGCCGGAACCGAAATGAAGAGCAGACCGCTAGGGCGGAGCGCACGACGGGTCTCGCGCAAGAACCCGACATCATCGGCGATGTGCTCGACGACATCGAACATCCCGATGGCCGCGAGGCAACCGTCGCGAAACTGGCAGCTGTCGAGCGTCCCTTCGACCACCGAAGAGAGGCCGCGAGCATGGGCTCGCGCTGCACCTTGCGGCCCCGGCTCCACGAGGAGTGTCGGGATGCCGAGCGCCTCGACGGCAAGCGCTACGAAGCCGTTTCCACCACCGATATCGGCGAAGGGTGCGCCGCCAAGTTCGTCACGGTAGCGACCAATCAGCGCGGTGAGGACCGCGTTGCGGTGGTTGAACCAGAACGAGTTCTCCTCCACAGCGAAGCAGGCATCATTTCCGTCCGCAGGGTAGGAGATCGCCTCCGTCTCCGGCGGGCGCCAGATACCATCGACACCGCGTTCGATGGCCGATGCGAACTGTGTGAGGTCGAGGGATTCCACGCCGCCGAACTACCAGTCGCCACCTGCGGTGGCAACCGCGGCCCCGCCCTGCCGCGCGGCTTGCACCCGCAGGGCGATGACTGTAGCGGTGAAGGCGATTTGGTTCTCTCCCTGTTCTGAGGGCGGGCCAAGCGGGAATCTGGTGAGACTCCAGAACTGACGCGCAGCGGTGTGAGCGATACCCCCTCACCACGACACTGGGACACCGGGAAGTCGAGGGGACTGAGAGCTCGAGTCCGAAGACCGGCCAGATCCTCCGTGCAAACGGAGTGTACGACCTCCCTCGCGTTCGGGGACATCGCTTCAGGACATCGAATTGTTTCCCCTCCTCGCCGATGCGCTGTGCGCAGCCGTTCTACGTGCTCTCGTTGCAGCGAACGACCCGCAGCCGGTGCAGGAGCCGGAGCCTCTCGCTGAGGGACCGGCGGAGGGTTCGGGGGGTTCCGAAACCCCGTCGACTGCTCCTCCGACCGCGCTGCTTCCCCACACCCGCACAGATGGCGCGCCCTTCGCCTACCACCTCGGCTGGAGCGGCCACGAGGCCTCCAGCACTTCCCTCACTGCGGCGCGCACAACTTTCTCCGACCTCGGCAGAGAGCTCGAGCGGATGCCCAGCCTGCGACTGCGCGAGACGGGGCTCCCGGGGTCGAGCAGTTTCGTCTCCATCCGCGGCTCGGCGCCGGCGCAGGTCGCGGTGGTACTCGACGGCCTTCCGCTCACCTCGGGCTTTGCTGCGGCCTTCGACTGGTCGCTGCTGCCGCCCGACACGTTGCAGTCGGCCCGCGTCTATCGTGAGGCTGCGCCGCTAGAGGCGGGCACGATGGGGGGCGGAGGGCTCATTGAGCTTACCGCCGGCGATACGGAATCGGAGGGCGTCTGGGCCGCGGCGAGCGCCGGCGCGTGGGGTACAGAGCGACTCTCGGGAGGCGTCAGCCTGCGTGCCGCCGATCACTGGGTTGGGCTCTCCGCCTCCCACCGCGCAACCGACGGCGACTACCGCTTCTTCGACAACGGTGGAACACCTTCGAACGAAGCAGACGACGGTTACGGGCACCGCTCGAACAACCAGCGCTCTCAGTGGGCGACGCTGGGCGCATGGCGTTGGTTCGGCGACGATCAGACCCTCGCCGTCACGGCGCTCGCGACGGGACTCGACCAGCAGATCCCCGGCTACGAACAGGCGCCGAACAAGGCACTAAGGCAGCGACATGACAGGCTCCTCGGCGCGCTCCGGCACGAGTGGCGCCACGATGCCTTCAGCATGCAGACGAGCATCGGTGGAGATGCCGTAACGCTCGAGCTTGATGACCCGCTCGGCGAGCGGGCCGCCTTCGGAGGGCAGAGCGCTTCGCAGGACCGGCGCGTCGTCGCGATGCTCCAGCCCTCCCTCAAGCTCCCCGCTTCACTTCGGCTCTCCGCGCAGGCGGAGTTCACGGGAGAATGGCTCGACGGCCTCCACGGCGATGCATCATCGCCCATCGCGCGGCGGCTCAGCCGGGCCGTTGGTGCAGAGCTCAGTGGCGACCTCTTCGGTGGCCGGTGGCTGGTCCTCCACAGGGCTACAGAGAGCGGCGACATGGCAGGCGGCGAGGAGGACAGTGCATCGCTGTCGTCGAGCACGGTGATGGTGCGCGCGCCTCTCGTCAGACTGGCCGATTTCACCCTTACAGCGCGCTGGAACGTGGCCTCTGCCGAGCGGCTTCCGACCTTTCTGGAGCGGTTCGGCGGGACGGACAATGTGGTGGCGAACCCGGCGCTGCGCGCGGAGTCACGGCTTGGAAGCGACGGCAGTCTGGAGGTCGCCACGAACATCGCACACACCGCGGTCGATGCGGTCTGGAGCAGCTTCGTTCGAAGTACCGACAACCTCATCGTCATGCTGCCTAACAGCCAGCAGGCAACGCGCGCCGAGAACATCGGGGCAACGCTCGCGCTCGGCCATGAGTTGAGCCTGCGGCTGCGCTGGAGCACCGGCACGGAGATAGCCTTTGCGGGCGCCTACTCCGACGCGGTGGACGCGACGCAGGACAGCGTCCGTCGCGGGAAGCAGATCCCGCTTCATCCCTCCTGGACCGGCGCTGGCGAAGTGTCGCAGGTGGTGGAGACGCCGGCAGGTGCGCTGACGATCGCGGCCCCGTGGCGGGCAGCCTCCTCGTTCTTTGTTGATGGCGCCAACCTCTCATCGCGGCCTTCTGTTACCGAGGTTGGCGCGCGCGTCGCCTTCGCTCCAGCGGCGCTTCGTGGGCTGGCGGTCGAGGCGCGCGTCGAGAACATTGCAGATCGCATGGATGGCCATGTCGAGCAGCTCTCCGCGGGCGAAACGACCTCCGTACCCTGGGCCACCTCGGACTTCGTGGGCCACCCACTGCCGGGCCGCGCCCTCTACCTCACCGTCAGCTACGCATCGCCATGAACAGTCTCAACGCGCGCCCATTCTTGCTCACGGCAGCGCTGCTCGGCCTCGGCTTCTCGGCGGCCTGCCAGGTGGAGCTCGATGCCGCGTCTGCTGCAGATGCAGGGGTTGTCGAAGGCTCCGGCAGCGGAGACGGGCGCGAGCTTTGCGCACTCGTGATGACGAGCGACTTTTCGCAGACCGCCGCGCTCCACACGGCTCACTATCGAGGTGGTGAACTGAAGCTCTCGGAGCCGCTGACCTCCGTCAGCACCGACGCCATCCTGCGTGGCAACGACCACATCGTAACCGTCCTCAATCGCTACCCCGCAGCCTACCTCCAGCGTATCGATCCTGCGGCGGGGTTTGCGACCGTGTGGGAGCGGGCGCTTCCTGCGGGCAGCAACCCATCCGACATCTGGATCGCCGATGACGGGCGGGCGGTCATCTCGCTCTACGGCGCCGGTCGTCCCGTCGCTGGCGGAGAGCTGATGGAGGTCAACCTGCTCGCAGCATCCGAGGCGGATTGGGTCATTGGCCGCCGCTCGCTCGCCGCGTGGACGGAGGCAGACGGCAACCCGGAGGCGTCGGAGCTCATCCCCTTCGGCGGACTGCTGTTTGTCGTCCTTCAGCACTTGGACAACTACCCGGGCTGCAGCGATGGCGGTCGAAGCGCGCTGCTCGCACTCGACGCCGAGTCGCTGGAGCCGGTCGGCCACTTCGGCGGCAGCGCCACCCTCACGCTGGCCGGATGCAACGCCTACGCAGCGGCCCTGCATGCAGACGGGCGGCTCATGGTAGCGCTCACGGGGCGCTATCAATGGAGCGGAGACCGGAGCAACGATGGCGGAGTCGAAGCGATCGACCTCGCGCAGGGCGTATCGCTGGGTTGGCTGAGCCGAGAGGGAGCGTTCGGCGAAGGCGACATCACGGAGGTTACAGCCGCCAGCGATGGCAGCACGCTCTGGGTAGCCTCGTCGGCAGACTTCTCAGGCTCCATCTTCCGCGCAGCAAGCGACGGCATCGTTTCGGGCCCTCTGTGGAGCGGCTCGAATCTCTTCGACATCACCGCGCAAGGCACCGCACTCTGGGTTGCGAACCGCTCGAGCATGTCGGCGGCGGTGGTGCTGCTGGACGGAACTGGCGCAGAGCTCGGCCGTGCCATTCCACCCGCGCCGCCGATCGCCTTCCTACCGCTTGAAGCAGCCGGCCTTTGCCCGTAATCGGCCTCTGTCTCCCTGTTGGAACAAGCACGATGCGCACGCTGCACACGCTCCTTCTGATCGCCTCGCTCACGGCTCTTGATGCTGCCTGCTCCGGTTCGACGAGCAGCGCGACCGTAGAGGGCTCAGCCGCGGGGAGCGGCTCAGGCGAGGGCTCCGGCCCAGACGCAGTCGCCGATACAGAGGCCCTCGACACGACGCCCCTACCCGACACCGGCGAGCTGCTCGGCTCGTCCGACGCCGAGGATACGACCGCTGCCGATGGCTCCGCGGAGCCCGACACGGCATTGCCCTCCTGCGCGCTCGGCCGACGCCCGGTGACCTTCGGAGCCGACCTCGTGGTCGGCATGACCGACGCTCCGCTCCCGCTTCCGCGATGCGCTGCAGCCGCCTTCACGGGGGTGCTCTCGAGCGGCACCACCTGGCGGATCGCGGTCGCAGACCTGCCTCCGGATGCGCGACTCTTCGCCTACGGCCCCGCCTTCTTTGCGACAGCTGCAGCCGGCGACGCGCCGCCCCCTCTGGCCTCGACAGCGTTCGCGGGAACCGCCTCCTCTCTGGAGCTTCTCGTGCGACCCGCCTTCTCCGGCGAGGTGGTCGTGGTGGTGGAGCGCGACGACCTCGAGGCCGAGCAGACAGCACGGGTGACGACAACCTGCGTGGAGGGCTGTGAACTCGCCGCGACGCGGTTTCCTGTCATGCTGGTGCACGGCTACTTCGGCACCGACACCTACTTCAGCCTGCTCGACTACTTTCACGATGTGCCCGACCGGCTCCGTGCAGCTGGATTCGAGGTTTGGACGCCGACGACCGACGCATTCAACTGGTCGGAGATTCGCGGCGAGCAACTCGCAGAGCAGCTCGATGCACTCCTGGTCGAGACGGGCGCGCGCAAGGTCAACCTCATCGCACACAGCCAGGGCGGAATGGATGCGCGGGTTGTGATTTCGGGCTTGGGGTATGCCGAGCGGGTCGCAACGCTGACGACCATCGCCACGCCTCACCACGGCACGCCGCTCGCGATTGCAGACATTGCCTCCGTCCAGGACTTCGGCCCGGACTACCTCGATGGCATCTTCAATCCCGCCTACCCCGACAGCGCTGAAGTGAGGTACTTCTCCTGGTCGGCACGCACCTGCGGTTTGCTTGAATTTGGCTGCCAGCGGGAGATGAACGGTGAGATCGCGGACGCTCTTCTGACGGCCTTCCAGACCTCGCTCACGCTCCGCGTCGGCGACAACGACGGCTTCGTTCCAACCGCCTCAATGGTCTGGGGAGAACTGCTCGGCACACTCTCTGCCGACCACCTCGATGAGGTCGGACAGATTGCCGATGGCTCGCCACGGAACGACCCCTTCGACCACCGAGCCTTCTACCTGAGCGAGCTCCACCGGCTCTCCGACGCGGGCTTCTGAAGCGCCTCGCGCACGTGAGGCGCGGGGGCGCGCAGCGGTGTCTGCACGCATGCGCGCAGGCTCGTGCGAGCGTGCATAATGCAGGCTCGCGTGCCCCCGCGTGAGGCCTCAACTCCGCTTGCAAACGGGGGTTTCTTGACTACCTATCCGCAACCCTAGCACCCTGCCCGCCCTTCTTCGGAGTGTCTGATGACCGTAGCCAAGACTGCCCTTGTGATTGTGGAGTCCCCAGCGAAAGCGCGCATCATCGGGACGATTCTTGGCAGCGGCTACCGCGTCGAAGCATCCCAGGGCCACATCCGCGACATCCCCGAGCCGAAGGAGATGCCGGAGAAGTACAAGAAGACCGGATACGCGAAGAACGGCGTCGACATCGAGACGATGGACGCGCTCTACCTCGTGCCGGCCGAGAAGAAGAAGAAGATGGCGGAGCTCAAGGCTGCGCTCAAAGATGCCTCCGAACTCTACATCGCGACAGACGAAGACCGCGAGGGAGAGGCCATCGGCTGGCACCTCTTCGACGAGCTCGAGCCCAAGGTGCCCGTCAAGCGGATGGTCTTCCACGAAATCACGAAGGAGGCCATCCGGAGCGCTCTCACCAACACGCGTCAGCTCGACATGAAGCGGGTCAACGCGCAGGAGACGCGGCGTATCCTCGACCGGCTCGCCGGCTTCGAGGTGTCGCCGATTCTGTGGCGCAAGATTGGTCAGACCGCCAAGTCGGCCGGCCGCGTGCAGAGCGTCGCTGTGCGCCTGCTGGTAATGCGTGAGCGCGAGCGCCTCGACTTCAAGATGGCCTCCTACTGGGACCTCAAGGCGAAGCTCGAGCATGGCAAGATTGGCTTTGACGCCGACCTCCACTCCGTCGACGGCAAGCGGGTCGCGTCGGGCAAGGACTTCGACGAGAAGACGGGCCTGCTCTCGGCCAAGACCGCCCTGCTCCTCGATGGCACTGCGGCGAAGGCGCTCGCTGCTGCCCTCAAGGGGGCGCCCGTCGCCGTCAAGAGTGTGGAGCGGCGCGAGGCCAAGAACTCGCCCTATGC
>CAIWGR010000576.1 GCA_903912275.1 uncultured delta proteobacterium | reverse complement strand
GTCTCGACCGACTACGATGTGCCGGACCGGCTCTACTTCGAGCCGCTCACCTTCGAAGACACGATGGAGATCATCGACCGCGAGCAGCCGCTCGGCGTTATCCTCCAGTTCGGCGGCCAGACGCCGCTCAAACTCGCCCTGCCCCTGCTCCGCAGCGGCGTCCGCATCCTCGGCACCCACCCCGACGCCATCGACCGGGTGGAGGACCGCAAGCGGTTCAACCTCCTCGTCGAGCAGCTCGGCCTCAAGCAGCCCGCCGGCGGAACCGCGCTGACGGCCACCGAGGCGATCGTCATCGCGCGAGAGATTGGCTACCCCGTGCTTGTCCGCCCCTCGTATGTGCTCGGCGGCCGCGGCATGCATGTTGTTCACTCCGAAGACGAGCTCACCGGCCTCTTCGAGAAGGCCAGCCAGGCCGGCGAGGGCGGCAACGTCCTCATCGACCGCTTCCTCGTCGACGCCCAGGAGGTCGACGTTGACCTCATCGGCGACGGCGAGACCTTCGTCGTCGGCGGCATCATGGAGCACATCGAGGAGGCGGGGGTGCACTCTGGCGACTCGGCCTGCTCCCTGCCCTCCTACAGCCTCTCACCGGCCGTGCTTGAGACCATCCGCAGCCAGACGGTCGCACTCGCCCGCGAGCTCGGCATTGTGGGCCTCATGAACGTGCAGTTCGCGGTTCGCAACGAGGAGGTCTACATCCTCGAGGTCAACCCCCGCGCCAGCCGCACGGTCCCCTTTGTGAGCAAGGCGATCGGCCACCCGCTCGCCAAGTATGCGGCACGGGTCATGGCCGGCGAGAAGCTCCGCGACATCGGCTTCACGGCCGAGATTGTGCCCACCTACTTCTCGGTGAAGGAGGCAGTGCTTCCCTTCCGCAAGTTCCCCGGCGTCGACACCATCCTCGGTCCGGAGATGCGCTCGACGGGCGAGGTCATGGGCATCGACACCAGCTTCCCGCGCGCCTTCCTCAAGGCCCAGATCGCGGCAGGCAATCCGCTCCCGCTTGGTGGCCGCATCTTCCTGTCTGTGAAGGATGCCGACAAGGTCGCTGCGGAGTCCTTCACCCGCACCTTCCTCTCGCTCGGCTTCGAGGTCGTCGCGACCCGCGGCACGGCCCAGTGGCTGACGGCGCGCGGCCTCAAGGTGGCGACCATCAACAAGGTGGCAGAGGGCCGGCCCCACGTGGTGGACGCCATCATCAACGGCGACTTCGCGATGATCATCAACACCACGGCGGGGGCTCGGTCGGTCGAAGACTCACGCCCGATTCGACGCGCTACGGTTCATGCCGGGCTCCCCTACTTCACCACGGTCGCGGGGGCCCAAGCGGCCGCGCTCGCGATGCAGGCCCGCAACGATGATGCCTCACTTGGCGTGGCGCCCCTTCAAGAGTATCATGCTCGCCTCTGACCGCGCCCCGCGGCTCCACCCCTAGCGATACAGCATCCCATGGCCATCCGATTCCCGATGACCCCCGCCGGCAAGGAGCGTCTGCTCCAGGACATCGAGCGCATCAAGCGCGAGCTGCCCCTCATCTCCATCGCCATCGGCGAGGCTGCCGCGCACGGCGACCTGAAGGAGAATGCCGAGTATCATGCGGCCCGCGAGAAGCAGGGGCTGCTGGTCGCCCGGTTGCGCGAGTATGAGTCGAAGCTGGCGGGTTGCGAGGTCATCGACCCGACCAAGATGTCGGGCAGCAAGGTCCGCTTTGGCGCGACCGTCGAGGTGCTCGACACCGATACGGACGAGAAGCACACCTTCCGCATCGTCGGCGACGATGAGGCCGACTTCAGCGCCGGCCTCATCAGCTACCAGGCCCCCATCGCGCGCGGCCTGCTCGGCAAGGACGAGGGCGACGAGGTCGAGGTCCAGACCGGTGCCGCCAAGCGGAACTTCGAAATCCTCGGCGTGCGCTACGAGGAGATCATCCTCTCCTTCCGGCCCGTCCCGAACATCTGAGCGGAGCCTGCGCGGTCAGCCCTGGACCCGCTCCACCGAGACCACGCCGTCGACCTTGCCGAGCTGCTTGATGGCCTCGTTGAGCTGGCCCACGTTGGTGACCAGGACCTCGAAGACGTTGGTGGCCATGCCGTCCTCTTTGACGCGGCAGTTGGCCTGCGCAATCTGCACGCCGCGCGAGGAGAAGGCGGCAGACATCTCTGCGAGGAGTCCCGCCTCGTCGCGGCAGATGACCCGGACCGTAACCCGGCGCTTGGAGAGGTCTTCGCTCTTCTCGGCCAGGTCGGACCAACGCACATCGCACCGCCGCTCCGTCTCGAGGTGCTGCAGACGCGGGCAGGAGGCGGTGTGGACAACCACGCCGCGGCCACGGGTGACGAAGCCCACAATCTGGTCGCCATGCACCGGGTGGCAGCAGCGGGCGTAGGAGACCATCAGTTCGCCATCCATGCCGGAGAGTGAGATGGCGGTCTTGGCCGGCTTGGAGATGAGTGACTTGAGCGCCTGTCCGAACCGCTTGACCGCGTTGACCGGCTGCTCGTCGAGCGGCCGCGCCTCGGGCGGCACGACCTTGAAGATCACCTGCTCCTTGGAGAGCCGGCCGTAGCCGACAGCAAGGAGCAGCTGCTCGACGGTCTGCACCTTGAGCAGCTCCGCGGCAGCGAGCAGATCGCCCGACTTGAGGAGCGTTTCGTAGCGGAGGCCATACCGCTTGAACTCCACGGTGAGCACGCCCTGCGCCATCTCCTTGGCCTTCTCTTTGGCCTCGCGCTGGATGTACTCGCGGATCTTCTGGCGGGCCTTCGTCGAGCGGACCGACTCGAGCCACTCCTCGCGCGGGTGCTGGTCGGAGCGGGTGAGAATCTCGACGACGTCGCAGTTTTGGAGCTCGTGGCGAAGCGTAACGAGCCGACCGTTCACCTTGGCGTGAACCGCGTGGTTGCCGACCTCGGAATGGACCGCGAAGGCAAAGTCGATGGGCGTCGAGCCGGCGGGCAGCGACTTGATGTCGCCGTCCGGCGTGAAGACGAAGACCTCGTCGGAGAAGAGGTCGAGCTTCACCGAGTCGAGGAACTCCTGCGAGTTCTCGATCGCGACATGGGAGACGACGAGGTCGCGCAGCCAGGTGAAGGCCTGCGACTCCGGGCGCAGTACGCTCCGTCCCTCTTTGTAGGCCCAGTGCGCCGCGACACCATACTCGGCGACGCGGTGCATCTCCTCGGTGCGAATCTGAATCTCGATGCGCTCGCCCGAGGGTCCGAGCACCGTCGTGTGGAGCGACTGGTAGCCGTTGGCCTTCGGGATGGCGATGTAGTCCTTGAAGCGGTTGGGCACCGGCTTCCAGACGTCGTGGACGATTCCGAGCGTCTCGTAGCACTGCGACTTGTTCTCGACGATGACGCGGAAGGCGGTCACGTCGTGGAGCTGCTCGAACTCGATGCCCGCCTTCTTCAACTTGCGGAAGATGGAGTAGTAGTGCTTGGGCCGGCCCTGAATCTCGGCGTTGAGCCCCTGCTTGCGGGTGAGCTCTTTGAGCAGCGAGATGGTGTCGCGGATATACTCTTCGCGCTCCGTCTTGCTCTTCGAGACGTGGGCGACCACGTCGGCGTAGGCAGCAGGGTTGAGGTGGCGGAAGGATGTGTCCTCGAGCTCGACCTTCATCCAGTTGATGCCGAGCCGGTTGGCGAGCGGCGCGTAGATATCGAGCGTCTCGGTGGCGATGCGCGCCCTGCCCTCGTCCGACATGTGGTCGAGCGTGCGGAGGTTGTGGAGCCGGTCGGCGAGCTTGACGAGCACCACCCGGACGTCGCGCGACATGGCGACGATGAGCTTGCGCACGTTCTCGGCCTGCGCCTCTTCGCGCGACTTGAACTCCAGCTTGGAGAGCTTGGTCAGGCCGCCAACGAGGAAGGCGACCTGGTCTCCGAACTCGGCTTCGACCTCGTCCAGCGTCGCGTTGGTGTCTTCGACCGTGTCGTGAAGGAGAGCCGCGCAGAGGCTGTAGATATCGAGCTGGAGGTCGGCGGTGATGCCGGCAACCTCGACAGGATGGATGACGTAGGGGTCGCCGCTCTTGCGCTGCTGCCCCTCATGCTTGGCCACCGCGAAACGGAAGGCGCGGTCGAAGAGCGCGAGGTCAGGGCTGGGATGATAGCCCCGCACCTTCCGCACAACTTCGTCATACCGCCTGAGCACTTCGGCCTGCATGCGCCTCCTCGCGTTGCCGCCCGGATCAGGGTCGACACCGCATCAGTATGGCCGACCTCTTGGGGGTGTCAAATCTCGTTCAGCGAGGCGACGAGGTCGAACCTGCGGCGCACCTCATCGGCGCGGTGCTGGGTCCGTGTTCGGCCCGCAACGAAGATGGCGCGGAGCTCTTCGAAGGCGACCTCGAGGTCGTCGTTGATGATGAGATGGTGGAAGGAGGAGAAGTGGGCCATCTCCGCCCGGGCCGCATGAAGCCTGCGTGCGACGACCTCATCACTGTCGGTTCCGCGACCGCGCAGGCGCTGCTCGAGCACCTCCATGCTTGGCGGAAATATCATCACCGCCAGCGCATCGCTCCGGTAGGCGAGCAGACTCTCGGCGCCCTGGAAGTCGATGTCGAAGAGCAGGCTGTTGCCCGCGCGGAGCTCCTCCTCGACGACAGCCTTGCTCGTGCCATACCGGTTGCCATGCACCAGCGCATGCTCGGCAAAGGCGTCGGCCGCCACCATCTCAGCGAAGCGCTCGGGCGTCACAAAGTGGTAGTGCACACCATCCTGCTCCGCGCCGCGGGGCGCGCGCGTGGTCACGCTCACCGAGAGTTTCAGCGCAGGAAAGGCGGCAAGCAGACGGTCACAGAGCGTCGACTTCCCCGCACCGGACGGACCAGACAGAATCAGCAGCATGGCGGAACCCTCAGACAGAGCGCCTGCCTCCTAGAGCAGCGCAGACCCGTCTGCCAAGTCTGCCCTGCTGCTCACTCCGAAAAGCCGACGAAGAGGCCGCCGCCATTGCGCCACCCGCTGGCGTCGAAGCTGCCCAAGTTCACCGCGGGGGCATGCTTTTGAGCCAGATTGTCGAAGGTCAGTTCGCTCTCCAGTGCCGGCCCGGTCTCGAACCAGAGGCCGCCGACGAAGGAGTCGAACTCCCAGCGGGCCTCGAGGCCGGCGAGCAGGTCGGCGTGTGCGCCCCACACCTTGCTCTGCGTCAGGTCGACATCGTCGAGTGTCAGCGTCGCCTCGCCGCGGGTGCCGCCGAGTTCGCCTGCGACAGTGGCATAGAGCGCGTCGTAGACCTGCCAGAGCGCCTGATGGCGGAGCGAGATGCGGAAGGTATCGACGGTCACCTCGGAGCCGAGTGAGAACTCGCTGGCATGGACGCCCGAGACGGCAAGGCCCGTACGGATTCTGTCCGGCATCCAGGGCGAGGTCGCTGCGAAGGCGCGGCCGAGCTGCAACGAAGCGAAGCCGCCGCCGAAGTTGTCTGTCGCGGCGACGCCGGCAACACGGTCGAGGTCGGGCGTGATGTTGCGGCCGCCGAAGTGGAGGGTGAGGTCTGTCCAGGCGCCAAACGGAGAGGCAGATGGTGCCGCCTCCGCTTCGGGCGCCGGCGCCTGGTAGGGCGGCAGCGCGGGCGAGATGACGATGACGGCCGGCATCTTCACGGGAGCCTGCGGCTCCTCTGTCGGGCCCTCCGGCGAGACGACGGGCTCAACGCGGAGCTCAGGCGGAACCGTCTCAGCCGGCGTCGGATGCACTTCGTAGGGCTGTGCCGAGGCCGCTGCAGAGAGCAGCATCAGGGCGGGGACAAGGAGGAGAGAGTGCTTCATTGTGCGCTCCGATCGCGGCCGAGGAGGCCATCGTAGAAGAAGCCCTGGTAGGCCGCTTTGCGGGTCATGCCGGCGCTGCTGAGGCCGACGAAGGAGTAGCGGCCGCCGGCGCCGTAGTGGGCGGTGAGCAGGCTCTTGCCATCGCGTGAGAGGGTCATGGAGGAGACCGCTTCGTCGAGTTCGAGCACGCTCACACGCTGCGTCGCGATGTCGAGCCAGGCGATGCGGCTGTCGTCTACAAAGCTTGCGACCGCGTAGCCGTCTGCGAGGACCACGCTGTTGAGCGTACCCCGCGACGGCAGCGCAACTTCGGTCTGTCGGTCGAGGTCGAGCACGGCGATGCCGCCACCGTAGGCGTAGCTCACGAGCGCGTAGGTGCCCGACGCATCGAGCGTCACGCGGCCCGCCTGCTGCGCGAGGGTCCGGAGCCGGCCGGCAGAG
>CAIWGR010000575.1 GCA_903912275.1 uncultured delta proteobacterium | reverse complement strand
GTCAGATAGCCATACTCGGTGGCGAGCTGGGCACCGTTGCGGGTGTTCACGGCCGCCGGCTGGGGAACGGTCTGGTAGATGATGCCGTCGCGCTCCTGCTGTGCGTAGAAGTGGTCGTGGCCGTGGAAGACAGCCGTGACGCCCGTCTCCACAAAGAGGTCGTGGATGGGGCTCCGCCAATCTGGGCGCTGGGTCGCGAACCCGTCGGTGCCATCTAGGTTCTGACCGCCCCACTCATAGAGGAGGGAGGCCTCCGCGCCGCCCCGCATCGCGTTCATCGCACCGCCCACCAGGTTGTGGATGAAGACGAACTTGTAGCGGGCTGTACTGGCTGCCAGTCGCTCCTGCAGGAAGGCCCACTGGGTCTCTCCCAGCGTCCAGAGCCAGGGGTCACGGTTGGGACGACCGACCGTGAAGGTGAAGGGATCGAGCATGACGAAGAGGGCGTCGCCCCACGCGTAGGCATAGAAGTTTCCGCTGCCCGGCGTGCCGGGCGTCCCGCTGTAGAAGCTGTCGGCGGCGGGGTCGGCGAAGTAGGCGCGCCGGCTGGCGTCGGCCCAGGTCGGGAGGTCGTCGAGGTCGGGCTCCCGCAGGTAGCCCATCTCGCCCTCGTGGTTACCGGTGACGAGGAAGAGCGGCAGGCTCGGGCCGAGGGCGGCGAAGTTGTCGCGCTCGAAGGCGTACCGGGTCTGCACGGTCGCCAGGTCGGGCGCCCGCGCAACCAGCGCGGTGAAGGGCTCGGAGTGCTTCTCCGACATGAAGGTATCGCCAAGGTCGAGGTGGAAGTCGGGCTCGTCGAGGCGGATGTTCTCGAGCGCGACCCGGTAGCGGGCTACATCGGAGTTCTCGTCGAGGTGGGAGTCGGCCTGGATGGTGAAAACGAAGGGCTGGCCGGGCGCGCGCGCAGTCTGAAAGTGGGCCGTGACGGCGGTCTGCCAGTCGGTGGCGCCGGGAATGCGCCAAAAGAGGGTGTAGTCGTAGCGGGTTGCGGCGAGCAGCTCGGTGAGTTCGATGGCGGTGGGTGCCGCGTCGAGCGTCGCGGAAACCTCCCGACGGCTCGCAGCGCCGTCGGTTGCGACGATGCGGACCTCGACCGGCGCGTCGGGCATGAGATGGACCGCGATGCTCGTTGCGGCGGGGCGACCGAGCAGGGGGCCCGAGACGAAGGGGTCGGTGGAGCTTCCACCGCTGCCGTCTGAGGTGTCGGCCGTCGAGTCGCCCGAGTCGGTGTCGCCCGGGTCGGTGTCGGCGGTCGCGTCGCCCAGGTCGGTGTCGGCGGTTGTGTCGGCCGGAGCGGTGTCAGCCGTCGTGTCGGCTGTCGTGTCACCGCTCCCAGACCCGTCGGGCGCTGCCGTGGTGTCGGACCCGCTATCGGTCGTTGTGTCGGCCGCAACATCGTCCGTGGCGTCGGTCTCCCCAGAACCATCTTGGAGTCCCGTGTCGCGATTCCCCGTCGGGCTGGTGCCCCCTGCGCGCGCGGCGTCCTCGCCGCAACCCACCGCAACCACCGCCATCAAACAGACCATCCAGCCCTTCATCCTGCCTCCAAATCCCGCGTCGATTCCCTGTTTCGCCGGCAGCCGCCCTTTCCTTCACGCCCCGATGGCTCGCCGCCGAAGACAATCGCCGTTTCGCGGCGGCCCGACTAGGCAAACCTCACCACTCCCGTGTCGACACCCGAGCCAACCCGATGGGTTACCAGCACCCCGCCACCCAGTTCATCGCGCCGGGCCACATCACCCGCGGCGAGCCACTGAAGCTCCTCCTCGACGCTCGCGCTGTCCGCCTGATTGCAGACTCCGTCGCGGCCACGCTCCCTGCCTTCGACGGTGCCGCCTTCTGCAACGCTGCCTGCGACGGCCTCGACGCGCTCGAACTCAAGCCTCGCGCCTCCCACATCGGCGCAGCGCTCTGGGAGGCGCTCGGACAGGCCGCCGGCAGCGCGGAGGCCGACCGCGTCGCGGCACTCCTCGCCTCGTTCGGTCCGCCGCTCACCACCACCGCCGGTTACGGACTCGCCCCCTTCTTCTACCTCCCCCACTCCGCACTCCTGCACGCGCGGGTGACAGACACCTCGCTCGGCCTCGCGGCCTGCTACGCTCTCACCCAGCGCTTCACGGCGGAGTATGCCATTCGCCCCTTTCTGCTCCGCGACCAGAAGGCCGTCATCGCCGCCTTCGACGGCTGGGCAGGCGACGCCAATCCCCACGTGCGGAGGCTGGTGAGCGAAGGGTCGCGGCCACGCCTGCCCTGGGCCGAACGGCTGCCGGCACTCGACGCGGATCCAACACCGATGCTCCCGCTCCTGGACCGGCTCGTCGACGACCCCGACCTCTATGTGCGCCGCTCCGTCGCCAACCACATCGGCGACATCGCCAAGCGCCACCCCGCGCTCGCCTTCGAGCGCTGCGAACGCTGGCTCGCCGCGCCTACCAAGGAGCGCAACTGGGTCATCCGCCACGCCGTGCGCCACCCCGCAAAGCAGGGCGTTGCCGCGGCGCTCGACCTGCGCCGTCGCGCCCGCTGATGGCGCCCTAAACGCCCTGCGCGCCTGTCGGCTGCACGGGCCGCCCGATCCGCTTGGCGAGGTCGTCCTTGTCTACCGACCGCGCCAGCGCCTCCTCGGCATCGACCTTCTTGTTCCGAACGAGCTGCGCCAGCTCCTCGTTGAGCAGCTGCATGCCCACAGCCTTGCCGGTCTGCATGGTGCCGGGAATCTGGAAGGTCCGACCGTCGCGGATGAGGTGGTTGATGGCCGGCGTCGAGACGAGCACCTCAAGTGCCGCGATGCGACCGCCGCCGATCCGCTTGCAGAGCGTCTGACAGATGACGCCGCGGAGCGACTCGGCGAGGCCCGAGCGGACCGCGCCATGCATCTCGGCCGGGAAGAGGTCGACGATACGATCGATGGTGCTCGCGGCCGTGTTCGTGTGGAGCGTGGCGAAGACGAGGTGACCCGTGTTGGCCGTCTCAAGTGCGAGGTGGACCGTCTCGCGGTCGCGGAGCTCGCCGACGAGGACGATATCGGGGTCTTCGCGGAGAGCCGCCTTGAGCGCACGGGCGAAGCTCTTGGTGTGGGTGCCCACTTCGCGCTGGTTGACGAGCGACTTCTGCGACTGGTGCACGAACTCGACCGGGTCTTCCATGGTCAGGATGTGGGCCTGCCGATGCCGGTTGATGTAGTCGATCATGGCCGCGAGCGTGGTGCTCTTACCGGAGCCCGTGGGGCCGGTGACGAGGACCAGACCGCGCGGCTGGTCGCACATGCGGGCGATGGCGGGCGGCAGGCCGAGCTGTTCGAAGGTGAGAATCTTGGAGGGGATCTGCCGGAGCACCGCGCCGATGCCGGAATCATCTTTGAACATGTTGACGCGGAAGCGGGCCAGCCCCTCGACGGGATAGGCGAAGTCCACGTCGTTCTCG
>CAIWGR010000574.1 GCA_903912275.1 uncultured delta proteobacterium | reverse complement strand
CGACGGCGGTCTGGTGCGCGGAGTGGGTCGCGACGATTCATGCTGGTGACACGGTCCTCATTCGTGCTGCAGCTGGCGGCGTCGGGCTCTGGCTCACGCAGATGGCGGTGGCCAGAGGGGCGACGGTCATCGCGACGACACGCAGCGCCGGCAAGTGCGAGCGCCTGCGCGCGCTGGGCGCGGTGCCGGTGGTGACCAACGGATCGGGCGGCGACCTTGCTGCGCTCCGGACGGCGGCGCCCGGTGGCTACGATCTGATCTTCGACTCGCTGGGTGGCGCAGAGGCGCGCCGGAGTTGGGGCCTGCTGGCGCACGGCGGCCGCATGGTCTGCTTCGGCGTTGCCACCATGGCAGCGGGTGGCTGGTCGCGGCTGCTTGCGCCGCTCCGGGCGCTCGAGTTCGGGCTGTTTCATCCGCTGGTCTTTCTTTCCAGCTCGCGCGGCCTCATTGGCGTGAACATGCTCCGCGTCGCGGATGCCCGTCCGGCCGCGATGCGTGCGGTCACGGAGCGTGCCGCGCAGCTTGTGGCCGACGGCACGGTGGTGCTCGAACTGCATCGCCGTCCCGCGTCGGAACTCCCTGCTGCGCACGCCGACCTTGAGCGGGGCGCGACGGTTGGCAAGCTGGTGATGGAGTGGCCGACCTGATGCGCTCGACTCCGGCTGCCCCGCGCTAGTGGTTGCGGCCCCAGTTGCGGAGCTGGTCGCAGGCGCGAGCAAGGTCTTCGTCGCTCTTGGCGACGCAGAAGCGAAGGAGCCCTTCGCCGGTCTCACCGGTGTAGAAGGCCGAGCCAGCGATGGCGGCGACGCCGCTCTCGTGGAGCAGCTTCATAGCCGCATCCTTGGCGTTGGCGGCGCCGAGTCGGCGGTTGTCGGCGAGGACGTAGTAGGCGCCCTTGGGGACGATGGGGTCGAGGCCGATCTCGGTGAGGAGTTCGCAGAAGATGTCCCGCTTCTTGCGGTAGGTCTTGGCCAGGTCGGTGTAGAACTCGGGGCCGTAGGTCTCGATGCCGACGGCCACAGCGCGCTGCAGCGGAGCGGGCGCACAGGTGTAGTAGAGGTCGTTGACCATGCCGATGGCGCGGGCCAGTGGCTCCGAGGCGGCGGCATAACCGATGCGCCAGCCGGTGATGCTGAAGGTCTTGCTGTAGCTGCCCATCGTCACGGTGCGCTCGCGCATGCCGGGGATGGAGGCCATGCTGACATGCTCGGTGTCGAAGGTGAGGTACTCGTAGACCTCGTCGGTGAGGCAGAGCAGGTCGAACTCGATGCAGATGGCCGCGATGGTCTCGAGCTCGGCGCGCGAGAAGACCTTGCCGCTCGGATTGCCGGGCGTGTTGACGAGGATGGCACGGGTCTTGGGGGTGATGCGCGATCGGATGAGCTCGACGTCGAAGGCGAAGTCGGGCGGCGCGAGCGGGATCGGTACGGGGTTGAGGCCTGCGATGTAGGCCGTGTTCCAGTGGTAGCCGTAGAAGGGCTCGAACATGAGGATCTCGTCGCCGGCATTGAGCAGGGCGGTGAGGGCGCAGGCGAAGGCGCCGGAGGCACCGAGCGTGACGCAGATCTCATTGTCGAAGTTGTAGTTCACCTTGTTGTAGTTGGTGAACTTGTGGGCGAGGGCGCGGCGGAGCCGCTCTTCGCCGTCGAAGCGGGTGTAGAGCGAGATGTCGCTGTCGATGGCGGTCTTGGCGGCCTCTTTGATGAGGAGCTCGGCGGGGACGTCGCAGACGCCCTGGCCCATGTTGATGCCGCCGACGGCATTGCAGGCGCGTGTCATCGCGCGGATTTCGGACTGGGTGAGGCCTGCAACGCGGGCTGCGATGTGGTGGCGATTCATGGTCATCCTACGTGGTGGTGTTCGTCTTGGACTTCGCGGTGGAGGCCGCTGCTAGCATTCGTGGCGCGGAGCGGCTAGCCCCACGCCATTTGCGACGATGCGCGCGGGTCGGCCGCGGTGCGCGAACTGGAGAGAACCATGGAAGAAGAGGTCTCGTTGCTGGTCGAGGCAGGTCGCAAGATGGGAGCCCGGAACTGGGTTCCCGCGACCTCGGGCAATCTCTCGGTGCGCCGTGAAGGAACGCCGATCCGCTATCTCATCAGCGCGTCGGGCGGTTCGAAGAGCGAGCTGACGACGGAGGATTTTCTCCTCTTTGAGGTGGGGCTCCGGCGCCTCGACGCGCGGGCTGCGAAGTCGTCTGCGGAGACCGCGGTGCATGATCTTCTCTATGCT
>CAIWGR010000573.1 GCA_903912275.1 uncultured delta proteobacterium | reverse complement strand
CGGGCTGTCACGTGGGCGCATCCTGCTGCGTCACCTGCTGCCCAACTGCGCCAGCGCCCTGCTCTCGCAGACCTCCTTCGCGCTCGGTTCGGCCGTGCTCGCGGAGGCGGCCCTCTCGTTCCTTGGCATCGGCCCCTACGGCGCACCGAGCTGGGGTGCGGCGCTCGATCAGGGCGCGAGTTTCTTTCTCATCGCTCCACATCTTGCCATCTTCCCCGGGCTGGCCATCCTCACCGCGGTGCTCGGCTTCAACTTCCTTGGCGATGGTCTCCGCGACCACCTCGATCCTCAACAGGGCTTCGCATGATCAACGATCTCACCCGCAACGCCGGCCAGATGCTGGTTGTCGGCTTCGACGGCACCGCACTGCCCCGCTCGGTCAGTTCGGCCCTCTCCGACGGCCACATCGGCGGCACCATCCTCTTTGCCCGCAACATCATCGAGCCGGCGCAGGTCGCCGACCTCAACCACCAGGTCTACCAGGCGGCGGGCGAAGGGCTGCTCCCCTTCGTGTCGGTGGACCAGGAGGGGGGCCGCGTGCAGCGTCTCAAGGAGCCGCTGACCCGCATCCCGCCCATGCTCGAGGTGGGCAAGACGGGCAATCCGCGGCTTGCGATGCGCATCGGCAAGGTGCTCGGCTCGGAGCTCGAGGCGCTCGGCTTCAACCTCGACTACGCCCCCGACGCCGACGTCTGGACCAACCCGGAGAACACCGTCATCGGCGACCGGGCCTTCTCGCAAGATCCCCATGTGGTGGCACAGTTCGCCGGCGCGCTCGCTGCAGGGCTGCTCGAAGCGGGCATCGTCCCCTGCGCGAAGCACTTCCCCGGCCACGGCGACACGCTGCTCGACAGCCACCTCGACCTGCCCATCGTGCAGCACGACTTTGAGCGGCTCAACGAGATTGAGCTCCCGCCCTTCCGCTCGCTCATCGCGGGCGGCATCCCCATGATCATGACGGCCCACATCCTCGTGCCCTCCATCGACACCCGCCACCCCATCACCTTCTCGGAGAACGGGCTCGAGCAGCTCCTCCGCAAGCAGATGGGCTTCAAGGGGGTCATCGTCTCCGACGACCTCGAGATGAAGGCCGTGGCGGATCGCTACGAGGTGGACGAGATGATGGCGCTCGGCCTCCGCGCGGGCGTGGACCTCTTCCTCGTCTGCAAGACCGAGGAGGTCTGGCAGGAGGCCTTCGAGTGTCTCGTGAAGCTGGGTGAGAAGAGCTCAGCAGACAAGGCGCTCATCTCGGCTGCCGCCGCGCGCGTCGCCAAGCTCAAGATGGATCTGCTCCGGCCCTGGCGCCGGCCCGACGACCTGATGTCGCTGCTCGGCACCGACGAGAACCAGCGGGTGGTCGCCGAGGTGCGAGCCCTGGCAGCGAACCGTTGAGCGTCGATGTGAAAGAGCCCGATGAGGCGAGCACGGCGACCAACCCCTACGCCTTCCTCGCGCTGATGACGGGCGTTGCCGCCTGCGTGCCCTGGATGGTCGTCATCCTCGGGCCGCTCGCCATCGTCTTCTCCGTGATGGCATGGGGCCGCGCAATCCGGACAGGCAACCGGCGCCACCTGGGCATGGCTGCGGTTGGCTTCGGGCTCACAAGCCTGTCGATGGGCATCCAACTCGGCCTCGGCCTGCTGGGCTGGTGCCTCGGCTGGCTCGGAAAATGGGTGGGAATGTGACCGCCCATTGTGACGCGCTGCGTGCGACGAAAGTTTTTGGGAAAAATCGGGAAACGCCCTAAACGACCGCCAACGTGAGTCTCCCTCCTTTACCCGTGGCCCACTTCAGGTCACCCACCTCATCTCAGAGGAACCGATGAACCGTACCCAGTTGTCTCTTCTTTCGCTCGTGGCCGTTGGCGCCACCACCCTCGCGGCCTCCTCGGCCCAGGCCACGGAGTCGGCGCGTCGCACCGGCCTTGGCGGCACCGCCATGATCGAGGACTCGGACGACATCTACGCCTTCCCGCAGGCGGCCTTCGGCAAGAAGCTCTACCTCGAGGCGAACTACCGTCCCTCGGGCGGCCTCTACGGCGGCGCGGGCAGCGGCAGCATCTTCTTCGGCAACGACCAAGAGGTCTTCGGCATCATGACCCACCGCGGCGACTACAACGCGGTGCTCTTCAACACGATCGCCGGCCCCTTCGATAACGCCAACCCCTTCACCTCGCCCAACCAGGCGATCAACGACTTCCGCGTCGGCCTGCTCAAGCCCCCGACGCCGCGCGCCAACCCCGGTGAGCGCGCCGCGGACGTCGATGAGACCGCCAATGTCGGTGGAACGACCGTCAGCCTCAACGGCACGGTTGTCAACGCCGGCGAAGGCGCCGCTCTCCCCGACCTCGCGCTGGCCCCCGTGCAGCTCCTCGATGTGCTCTATGCCCGCAACAACTTCGGCGTGCGCCTCTCGGCCGGTGTTGGGTCGACTTCGCAGGACACCCAGATCACCTGGGCGGACGGCTACTCCGTTGCATCGAACGCGGTCGTCACCAACATCGTTGCCGGCTACCGCGGCCAGCGGGGTGCTGACCACTTCGACGCCTCCGTCGAGCTCGGCTACGCCCGCGCCCACACTGAGACGCTCGACGTCGCGGAACAGGTCATCGGAAACGATGTGACCTCGAGCACCCCCAGCGTCGGCGCAGCCATCCGCTACACCATGCCCAAGAGCGAGACGCTCGACTTCGTCGCCACCGGTAACCTCCACTATGGTACCGAGAGCACCACCACGATGACGAACGATGTTACGTACTACTGGAACGACCCTAATTCTGCGCCCACCGACGATCCGATCGCCGACAACCACGAAGAAAGCAAGCTCGGTCCTGCGCCGAAGCTCAAGCAGGAGAAGGGCGAGAGCACCTTCGCCCTCTACGCCGCCGCGGGCCCGCGATACAAGATTGCCAATCGGGCCATCGTCTCGGCCGACGTCGGCGTTGGCTTGGTCCGTACCGGCATCGACCCCTTCGTCGACTCGGCCTGCACCGACGACAAGGATGACCGCGACATCTGCGACGGCATCAACGCTGTCGACCTGAGCACCGACAACACGATCCGCTACGCGTGGATGCTCCCCTCTGTCCGCGTCGCCGGCGAGTTCAACGTCTCGGAGCGGGTCACCCTCCGCACCGGCATGCGCACCGTTTTCACCCTGTCGACCGAGACGATCGAGGGCAACGCGGCGACCTCTCCTTCCGATGTGGCCGACGCTAGCACCGATCCGGCGCCGGGCGTGGACGACAAGAGCCAGCTCACCACGGGTCAGGAGTACTACTGGTCGGCCGGTCTGGGCCTGAACTACGGCGAGCTTCAGTTCGACGCCGCCTTCGACACCGCCTTCATCACCAACGGTCCGAACTTCCTGAGCGGCGCGGCCGCCCCGATGTTCGGCCTCGTCACTGTGAAGTATGACTTCGGCACCGGCTCCTCGAACAACAACGTGACCGGCACCCGCGCCGGCTACCCCGCCGAGGAGCTCGCCGCACCCGCCGCAGCGCCCTCCTTCGCCGCCCCGATGAACAACGGCTTCAACCCGTAGTCTCCGTCGACGGAACGCATCGCGGCGCGCGGTCTTTCGGCCCTGCGCCGCGCGCCGTTTTTGGCTAGGCTCGTGCCGCCCGCAAACGCTCCGCGAGACGGCTCCAGACGCGGCGCCGCACCTGCAGGAAGGACTCCGCGTAGACCAGCAGCAGCGCGCCAAAGAGCAGCCAGGGCCAGAGGTCGCGGCGTGAGGTGGAGCCGCTCTCCGCGGCGGTCCCGGCGAGCCCCTCGCCGCTCTTCGCAATGACCGCCGCGACAGCATCGGCAGAGGCCTGCTGGAGGTTCGACTCCGCGGCCGGAGCATTGACCGAGAAGGAGAGCGAATCGGCCGCCGTATCCACGCCACCGGCCGTCACAATGACCCTATGGAGACCGGTCTCGATGGGGCGAAAGGGGTAGCGACCCTCCGGCCCCTCAAGGACGCTCCGCGCCCCGCTCGGCGACACAACGGTGAGCCGCTCGGGCGTGAGCGCTGCGGCATCGATGACCTGCTCGCTCCCCACCTCGGCCTCCACCCGCCGCTCGCTCGACTGGCGCGCAAGGTAGGAGGCAAGGCGGCGCATGAGCGGCAGGTAGGCGGTGCGGATGGCGAGGTCGTTCCACTCTAGGTCTACGGTTGTCGCCAGCATGGCCACGCGGCCGGCGCCTTCGCTCCGCTCTACCAGCGCCGGCGCACCGTCGGAGAAGGAGGCGAGCGTCTTGGCGCCCTCGGTCGCCGCGGGCTCGAGCGTGATGTAGCGAAAGACCAGCGCGCTCGAGATGGTCTGGCCGCCCGGCGCCGCGAAGATGCGGAAGATGGGGTGACCGCGGTCAATCGACGAGATGCGCACAGCCTTGAGGTTCGCGTCGGGATCGGCCGCTTCGCAGAGCACCTTCACGCTCCGGACGGGGCGGGGAAGCAGGGTGCCAAAGGTGGCATTCAGCTCCTCCGCCACGGCGTTGTTCCCCACCGTGGTGAGCAACCCGTGGCCGGCCTGAACGAAGGCCTCAAGCCGGCGATGATCGTCCGTAGAGAGCCGCGCCAGGTTGGCCAGCACCACCAGGTCGAAGCCGTCCAGCGGCTGCCCTGCGAGGCTCTCCGCGCCCACGCTCACCGCCTCGAGCGCGCCCGCGGCGCCGTCGCCGGCCGAGAGCGCATGTTCGAGGAAGAAGAGTTCGTCTGCGTAGGTCACGCTTCGTGCGTCGCCGTTGACGAGCAGCACCCGCAGCGCCCTGCCCGGCTGAAAGGCGAGGTGGCGGCTGTTGTCGGCCGTCATGCCGACCTGCTCGCTGACCTCCGCGCGGATGTCGTGAAGTTCGTTGCCCTCCACCTTGAGCTGGAAGACCGCGGTCGCCCGTCCGCTGGCGGGCAGCAGGACCTTGGAGACGCCGAGCGGCGTTGCGCCGTCGAAGAGCCGAACCTCCCTCTCTGCTGCACCGGTGTTGCCGCTGCTGCGAAGCTGGGCCTCGAAACGGTAGCGGCCCGCAGTACCGTCGTCGGCGGGCTGCACGGTCAGCGATTCGACAGCCAGATTGCCGCTCCCCTCACCCTCGACGAGCACCGGCAGTTCGACTTCGCCGAGCCCTCGGAGCGCCTCCGCCAACGGCGGTGCGGCCCACTGCGTCTGGGTGCGGTCGGTGAGCAGGATGGTCCGATGCTGCGGCAGCTTGCTCGAGGCGTGCATGGCCTTGGCCTGCTCGAGCG
>CAIWGR010000572.1 GCA_903912275.1 uncultured delta proteobacterium | reverse complement strand
GCTCCGATCCATCGTCGGACGGTTCACAACCTCTACCCCCTCGTGGTCGGGCGTCAGTGCAACCAGCAGCGTCCCCGCATCGCCACGGGCAGCCACCACCAGAACACCGGCAGCGCCACCTTCAATGACCTGACCGGCTCGGCCCTCAAGCCGAATGCGACCCTCTTCCATCCACCAGCGGAGCCCCGCGCGACCATCCGGCTCATAGGCCAGCGCGGCGGCGACCGTGCCCTCCGCGATCTGCGGGAGCCAGGTCGCGGCAGCAGCAGACGTCGCACCCTCGCCCAGCGCCATCGCACCCAGCGCCGTCGCAAGCAGGGGGCCCGGCGCGACCACGCGGCCAAGCTCCTCCATCACAGAGGAAAGCGTCACGAGATCGAGCCCCATGCCGCCAAACGCCTCGCCGACCAGCAGCCCGCCGAGCCCGAGCTCCGTCGCAAGACCCGCCCAGATCGCAGCCCCTGTGCCCTCTTCGTAGCAGGCCTCCGCAGCCTTCAGCTCGCCCGATCGGACAAGAAAGCGGCGCACGCTGGTGCAAATGGACTGCTGATCATCGTTCAAGCCAAAGTGCATCGGATTCCCTGCCGGTTTGGGTGACACCACCTCTCCTCGTAGGCTAGAACATGTTTCAATCCTCCCGCAAGGGAGCACCCGCCCTGCGACCTGCCGCGAGCCCTGCCATGCACCGCCACCTCTCCCCGCCCGCGTCGGCCGCCGTCGTCCCCCACCTGCTCGCAGGCCTCGCCGCCGCCGCTCCGGACGCTCCGCTCTTTGTCGAGGGCGACCTCGTCCTCTCGCGCGCCGACCTCTGGGCCGCCACCGTCGAGGTCGCTGCCGCACTCATCGCAGACGGCTTCGGCCACGGCGACCGGGCCCTCATCTGGGCCCAGAACCGGCACGAATGGATGGTCGCAGCGCTCGGCGTGCAGCTCGCGGGCGGCGCCGTCATCCCGCTCAACACCCGCTTCAAGCAGGCCGAGGCCGCCTACATCGCCCACACCGCCCGCGCCTCGCACGCCTTCGTCGCCGCTGGCTTCCTCGGCGCCGACTACCCCGCCATGCTGGCCACCGCCGAGCTCCCCCACCTGCGCCGCATCGTCTCCTTCGACGACACCACCGCCGCCGGCCGCGTCGAGTCTTGGGCCAGCTTCCGCACCCGGGCCGGCGGCTGCACCCCCACGATGCTCCAGGAGCGCTACGACCGGCTCTCGGGCAGCGACCTCTCCGACATCCTCTTCACCTCGGGCACCACCGGCCGCCCCAAAGGGGTGCTCTGCACCCACAGCCAGACCCTGCGCGTCTTCGAGACCTGGGCCAGCGTTGTCGGCCTCCGCGAAGAGGACCGCTACCTCGTCGTCCCACCCTTCTTCCACACCTTCGGCTTCAAGGCCGGCTGGGTCGCCTGCCTGCTGCGCGGCGCCACCATCTACCCGCTCCCCGTCTTCGATGTGGAGGCCGCGGCCGTCGCCATCGACCGCCACGCCATCTCGGTCATGCCCGGCCCGCCGGCCCTCTACCAGATGCTCCTCGCCCACCCCGACCGGGCAAGCTGGAAGACCGCTTCGCTCCGCCTCGCCGTCACCGGCGCCGCCGCCGTCCCCGTCGAGCTGGTCCACGCCATGCGCAACGAGCTCGGCTTTGAGACCGTCCTCACCGCGTATGGCCTCACCGAGACAACCGGCGTGGTGACCATGTGCCGCCGCGACGACAGCGACGAGGTCATCGCCAACAGCTCCGGCAGCGCCATCCCGGGCGTCGAGGTCCGCATCGTGGGCGAGACCGGCGACGACCTGCCGCCCGGCCAGCCCGGCGAGGTCTGGGTGCGCGGCTACAATGTGATGCCCGGCTACTTCGAAGACGAGGCCGCCACCGCAGAGGCCTTCGCGCCCGGCGGCTGGCTCAAGACGGGCGACATCGCCATCGCCGATGCGGCCGGCAACCTCACCATCACCGACCGCATGAAAGACATGTTCATCGTCGGCGGCTTCAACGCCTACCCTGCCGAGATCGAGCGGCTGCTGCTGCTCCACCCGAGCATCGCGCAGGCCGCGGTCATCGGCATCGACGACGAGCGGCTGGGCGAGGTGGGCGCCGCCTTCGTCGTGCTCCGCGCACCTGCCACGCCAGCCGAACTGCTCGCCTGGTCGAAGGAGCAGATGGCCAACTACAAGGTGCCGCGGGTCTTCTGGATCGAGAGCGAGCTGCCGCGGAATGCCAGCGGCAAGGTGCTCAAGCAGGAGCTCCGGGCGCTGGCCCGGGAGCGGCTCAGAAGGTGAAGTCGACGCGGCCGCCCGTGACGGGGGCCGTGAAGATGACCGCATGGTCGATGGTCTTGGAGGTCGCGGCGCGACCCAGCAGCTCAACCGCCTTGACCGGGTCGGAGCCCTCGCCGAGCACGAACTCAAACCGGATCATCCGGTCGGCATGGTCGTTGACGGTGCCGTCGAACTTCATCCAGCCGAGCAGGCTGGGGAGCGCCTTGATGCAGGAGATAACCTGGTACTCACGCTGAGGACGGACATAGGCGGTGACGACAGTGGCAGACATGGGAACCTCGTAGAACGGCCCTTCAGCGGGAAACTGAAACATGTTCTAGCACGCCGCTCGCGACGGTGGCAACCGTGGCTCAGGCCCCGCGCACCTTTGTGCGATGTTCCACGGTCGCCGGCAGCGGGGCGAGTGGCCAGGTGGAGCGGGCGTTGAGGCTGCCGGAGGTGAACCCCTCGCCCACCTGCACCCGGGCCCAGGCCCGCGCGTAACCGGCCGC
>CAIWGR010000571.1 GCA_903912275.1 uncultured delta proteobacterium | reverse complement strand
CGGACGGTCGACTTCAAGAATGCGGTCATCATCATGACCTCCAATGTGGGCAGCCAGCAGATCTTGGAGCTGGCCGGCGACGACAAGGCGATTGCGGTGGCGGTGCAGCAGGCGCTGTCAGAGACCTTCCGGCCCGAGCTGCTGAACCGCCTCGATGAGACGGTCATCTTCCACTCGCTCTCACGGCTCCAAATGGACAGCATCGTGCGAATCCAGGTCAAGTCGCTGGTCTCGCGGCTGGAGGCCCGGGACATCCGGCTAGAGCTGACCGAAGACGCACTGGAGTTCCTTGCGGAGGAGGGGTTCGACCCCATGTATGGCGCCCGTCCGCTGAAGCGGGCGATCATCCACCACCTGCAGAACCCGCTCGCCAAGACGCTGCTCTCGGGCGGCATCGCGCCCGGCTCGACGATGGTCGTCGGAGCGGGCAGCGGCGCGCTGACCTTTGCGCTTCGGGCGAACGCCGAAAGCTAGCCGTGAAGTTCTGATCGCTCCCACGACGGCTTGCTGTTAGGACAGGCGGATACTCACACTTGCGCGAGCCAGCGACGCATGTCGGACCGGTCCAGAGAATCCAGTGCGCGCCTTGAGCGGAGCATCCGCAGGGGTCGCTCGCAGACGACGCGCATGGAGCAGGCCGCGATGGTCGTGATGGGGCTGCTGCTCCTGCTCGCGTCGCTCTCGGGCGGCGGCATTTTGGCCGGATTTGCGGTACCGGTGGCGCTGGCTGCGGTACCGGTCTGGCTTGTCTGCCTCTGGGCGGCAAGGGAGCGAGACGACGCCTATCAGCTCTCACCGGTCGTCATCTTCCTGCTGGTCTTGGCCACCCTGACGCTCCTCCGCGGGAGTTCGCTGGGTGGCTGGATGGCGGCGCCGTTGACGGCGCAGGGCTGGGCGCTCTGGCCGGCGCTGCCGCACACGGGAGCACTCGCTCCGGGGGGAGCAGCGAGTGGCGCGGTGCGTCTGATCGGCATGGCGCTGGTGGCCGATGCTGTGGCGATGCGGTTTGGGACAACGGCCGGATTTCGGCTGTTGTTAACGGTAACCGCGGGAGCTGGACTGCTTGGGATGTTGGTAGGTGTTTCGCACGAGATTGCCGGCGCGACCGCGCTTTTTGGGAGCTATCACTTCCCTGCAGCCTCTCACTTCATCCCGTTGGCGGCCCCTTTTTCGAACCCCAACGTGGCGGGGAGCCTGTGTGCGCTTGGCGCGGTGGCAGCCTGGGGGCTGGCCGCGTTGCGCGGAGACAGCGCGAGGGTCCGCGCAGCCTGGATCGGGGCCGGCGCGCTGCTGGTACTGCATGCCTTTCGTCTGGAGGCGCATGGCGCGTTGGCGGCGACCGGCGCGGCGCTTGTGGCGGGCGCGTTGGCCTGGTTGGTAGCAGGAAGGACCCGCGGCCTGCTTGCGGCCTCGCTGGTCATGCTGCTGCCACTGGTGGCAGGGCTGGTTTGCGCGGGCGTTGTCGCCGGCATGGAGGGCGTGCCCGCCGTCGCCGAGGCGACCCAGTCGCTTACGGGCAAGGTCGCCTTCTGGCAGCCCGCCTATGCTCATCTGCGGGATGCAGGTCTGTTCGGATTCGGTCCGGGCGGGTTCCACGATCTGGGCGCCAGAATTCTGCCCATGGCTGGCGGCTACCGGCCTGCCTTTGTGGAGTCGGAGCCGGCGCAGTTTGTCTTCGACCACGGCTGGCTGATGGCGCTTGTGGCGCTCGCGGTTGGGGCCTGGATTTTTGGTAGTACCGTGGTTCGGTTGTGCGCCGGTTCGCAGCGGGGATATGCGGCGGCGCTGTCGGTGCTCACGGTTTGGGTCGTCTGCGATGCGATGCTCGGCATGGCCTGGGAGAGCCTGCCCTTTGCGCTGCTGCTCCTGTCGCTTGGGACAGCCTCTTGGCGGATGGCTCGTCCCGCACCGTCCGGCGAGGGGATTCGTCTCCGGGGCTGGGTCGTGGGTGGTTTTGCGGCGCTGGTTGTACTCATTGCCGCGCCAAACCTCGGGGCCTCAAGTGGCCTTGGTCAGCAGCGCGGACGTAACCCGTTTGCAGGGACGGAGCGTCGCGCGGCGGAGGTCGATGGCGCATGGTCAGAGCGGGTGCTGTCGCAGGCGCGGCTGTCGCCCCTTGCGCCCATCGTATTGGTCGAGGAGGGGCGGCGCTCCTTGGCGAAGCGGGATGGCAGGCGGGCCGCTGAGATCGCAGCCTGGTTGGTGGAGGCTGCACCGATGGATGAATCGTCGCTGGCGTTCCGCATCAATGAGGCAGAGCAGCGAGGTGCCGCAGCTGAGGTCTGCGCCCGAACACACGACTACCTGCTGGCGAACAATCCCTACCTCGTTCTGCCTCGGTTCTGGACCCGGCTGGGAGGGACAGTTTCAAATTGGGTCCCCTGTCTGCCGAAGGACAGTGTCGCGGAACCGGCAGCCATCTCCTATCTGCGTCGCGCGAAGCGCAACGACGATGCGCTCGCGTTGTCGCTTGGGCTGATGACTCGCAGCCCCGGCCACCTGCCGACCATCGACGCGGCGTTTGCCCTCTCGGTCGCGCTGCGGCGATACGACTCTGCCGAGATCCTGCTGGAGCAGCGGGCGCGGGTGGCCGGGGAGGATGTGGAGACGACCTACATGCGGCTCAACCTGGAGGCGACGCAAGGCGGTACGCCTGCGTTGATGCAGCGGCTTGCAGGCGCGGTGGCCAGGTTCCCGGCAGAGGGCAGGTTCCGGATCCTGCGCCTCGGTGCGGTGCGAGATCTGGCGGGTCGCGGCGAGGCGCCGGAGAAGGCTGTAGAGATGGTCGCAGAGGACGGTCGCGAATTGCGCCTCGTATCGGGAGGAAGCGCGACGGAGGTGGCCAGGACCGGCCTCGCTGTGGGACAGGCCTACCTGGCGTTGGGTCAATTCGATGCGGCCGAACAGCAGTTGAAACTAGCGCGCGAAGAGAAGGCGTTTCAGGCGCCGGCGGAGCGAGCCTTGGCGGCGCTTGCGAAGGCGCGGCGGGGTGCGGGGCTCCGACAGCAGATTCCGCACAAGTAGTGGGGCGGGTGCCGGCGACTTACTGGCGCCGAACCGAATTTTGACGGCGCGAGGCGAGAAGGGGTAGTCACACGGCTCGTCGCTCCCCCAGCCAGGGTGTGTCTGTCGTGATCGTGTTCAGCTTTGACTATCCTCCGAGCGATGGTGGGATCGCCAGACTCACCGGCGAGTTGGTGTTTGCCGCGGTCGCGTCGGGCATCTCGGTGAATGTCGTAACCCAGGCGTCGCAGTTTGCGGGCCTCGTCGTGCCCGAGGCGTCGACAGCGCGCGTGAATGCGACGAGACCACGGCGCGAGTTGGAGGCGCTGATGCGGGTGCCCGGTTGGCGCGAAGAAGTGGTTGTGAGCGGCATCTGGTATCCGGAGGGGCTCATCGCAACGCTCGGTCAGCCACGGTTTCACGCTGTGATGGCGCATGGCTTGGAGCTGATGCCGTCACGCTCGTCATGGCGGCGTCGGCTGTGGGCGGCGCTGCAACGCAAGACCCTAACGGGAGCGCAGGTGGTCGTTGCGAACTCGCGTTACACGGCGGAATGGGTGCGTCGCACGGCGCCCGAGGCGGTCGTCGAGGTGGTGCCACTGGCGGTTGACGCCACACGATTTACGCCTGACGGCCGCGATGCCGAGCGCACGCGACGCGACTGGCAGGGCAAGCAGGTGGTGCTCACGGTGAGCCGGCTTGCCGGCTACAAGGCGCACGACACGGTGCTTCGTGCCCTGGCGCAGATGCCGGCGGAGCAGCGCGGCGCGCTCCGCTACGCAATCGCGGGGCGGGGTCCCGCGGAGGCATCGCTCCGTGAACTGGCGGAGCAGCTGGGCGTCGCATCGATGGTCGAGTGGCTCGGCTTTGTGCCAGAGTCGGAGCTTGCCTCGCTCTATGCGGCCTCCGACCTCTTTGTGTTGCTGACCCGTGAGCGGGAGGCGACGCGCGAAGTGGAAGGGTTCGGCCTCGTCTTTCTGGAGGCGCAGGCCTGCGGTACCGCGGTGGTGGGAGCTCGGACCGGTGGCATCCCCGATGCGGTCGTAGAGGGCGAGGGGGGATGGCTGATCGAGGCCGACGACGCGTCAGCGCTCGGCCTGCATCTTCATGCGCTCGTCGCCTCTCCCGAGATGGTTCGGGCAGAGGGGGCGAGGGGCCGCGCACGGGTTCTGCGCGACTGCACCTGGGAGGGCTATTGGCATGCCTTTCGCGCAGCGCTCAATCGACATGGAGCGGGGCTCTAGATGGGCGCAGCACCAACGGTTTCGGTGATGATTCCCTGCTTCAACGCCGAGCACTCGCTCCGCTGGGCGGTGGCGTCGATGCTGGAGCAGACCTTCACCGATTGGGAGTGTCTGATCGTCGATGACGGCTCAACAGACGGCACATGGGAGTTGCTGCAGCGGTTCAATGACCCACGCATTCGCCTGCAGCGGCTGCGGGTGAATTGTGGCCGTGGCTGGGCGAGGGCGGCAGCGCTCGAGATGGCGACCGGGCAGTTCCTTGGAATGGTCGATGCGGATGACTGGATCTATCCCGACAAGCTGTCGACGCAGGTCGCGGCGCTGCAGCGCTTCGCGGATGCAGGGCTCGTGAGCTCGGCGATGGCGATCACGGACGGCTCGGGCGAAATGGTTGGTCGCCAAGGGCCGTCGCGCGAAGAGCTGCGGGCGCCGCTCACCCGTTTGGGTCATTCCGATCTGCCGCACGCCTCATCGCTGCTCCGCATGGAGGCGGCGCGCGAGGCAGGATACGACCGGTCGCTCCGCTTCAGCGAGGACCGTGATTTTCTGGTGAAGGTTCGTCGCCGTCACGCGGCCTGCCTGCTCGCGTCGCCGAACTACGTCTACGCGCAGCCCGGCTCCATGAGCTTTTCGAAGATGGCGGCGAGCTACGCGGCGCAACTGCAGATCTTCTCGAAGTACCGGCGCGAAGAACCGTTGCGTACGCTGCTGCTGTCGGCCCAGGCGGTTGCCAAGCGGGAGGTCTACCGCGGCTGCTACGCGGCAGGTTTGGGTGAGCGGCTCGTCGCGCAGCGGTGGACGCCAGCTTCTGCGGTGGAGGTTGCGGCGTTCGAGGGCGCGCGCGCTGCGGTAGGCTGTCGCGTAACCTCTCTGGAATCGCGGTGGGCGACGCAGTAGGGTGGCCCAACTTTTTGAGAAAGGTCCTTCTTTCGTCAGGGCATCGGTCATGCAGGAACGAGTTGGTATCATTGGCCTCGGCTACGTCGGTCTTCCCGTTGCGCTTGCCTTCGCTGATGCGTTCGAGGGGACCGTGGGCTTTGACGTCAAGCAGGGGCGCGTGGATGCGCTCCGCGCGGGCTTCGATGTTACCGCAGAGGTGGAGAAGGAGCGGCTGCTTGCGTCGTCGCTGCGTGTGACTGCAGACCCTGCAGACCTCGCGGGTGTGACCTTCTTCGTCGTGACGGTCCCGACGCCGATTGATGACAGCAAGCGCCCCGACCTCACCGCGATGATCAAGGCATCGGAGACGGTCGGCAGGGTGCTCAAGCCGGGCGCCGTGGTCGTCTACGAGTCGACCGTCTACCCAGGTGTGACAGAGGAGATCTGCGGTCCGGTGCTCGAGCGAATCTCGGGCCTGCGCTGTGGCGTCGACTTCACGCTGGGCTACTCGCCGGAGCGCATCAATCCGGGCGACAGGGAGCACACGCTCGAACGCATCGTCAAGGTGGTCTCAGGCCAGGATGCTGCGACGCTCGACCGGGTCGCGGCGGCCTATGGCGCCATCGTGAAGGCGGGTGTGCATCGCGCGCCGACCATCAAGGTGGCCGAGGCAGCGAAGGTGATCGAGAACACGCAGCGCGACCTCAACATCGCGCTCATGAACGAGCTCGCGATGATCTTCGACCGGCTCGGCATCAACACCCGTGATGTGTTGGACGCAGCGGGCACCAAGTGGAACTTCCTCAAGTTCTCGCCCGGCCTGGTGGGTGGTCACTGCATCGGGGTTGACCCATACTACCTGACGGCGAAGGCCGAGAGCGTTGGCTTCCGCCCCGATACCATCCTCGCCGGTCGTCGGATCAATGATGGCATGGGCGCCTTTATCGCGACGAAGATGGTGAAGCTGCTCCTGGCGTCTGGCCGTGATGGCAGCAGCCTCCGGGTGGGTGTGCTCGGACTCACCTTCAAGGAGGATGTGCCCGACATCCGGAACAGCCGCGTGCCTGACATCCTTCACGAACTCCGCGAGTTTGGGATCGCGCCCATCATCCACGACCCGCACGCGGAGGCCGACGAGGTGGCGCACGAGTATGGCCTCACGCTCAGCCCGCTCGATGCCTTCTCCGGTCTGGATGCGCTGGTGCTGGCAGTGTCACACCGAGAGTACCGTGAGATGGCAGCGGACGCGCTCTTCGGCATGCTGAAGCCGGATGGACTGCTCGTCGACGTGAAGTCCTGCATCCCGCGTTCGCGTGTGCCCGCGGGCATTGCCTACTGGAGCCTGTGAACGATGTCCTCTAACCCCCCGATTCTGCTTACCGGAGCCGCTGGCTTCATCGGCTACCATGTGGCCGAGCGGTTGCTTGCTGATGGGGAGCGGGTGGTGGGCGTAGACAACCTCTCGGACTACTACGATGTGGGGCTCAAGCGTGCACGTCTGGGCCGCCTGGCTGCCTCGTCGGACTTCGAGTTCATCGAAGCTGACATCTCCGACCGTGTTGCAATGCCGGCGTTGTTTGCTCGGCTTCGCCCTGCAAGCTGCGTTCACCTCGCGGCTCAGGCCGGGGTGCGGTACAGCCTTGAACATCCGCATGCCTACCTCGATGCCAACCTTGCGGGCACGCTGAACATTCTCGAGGGCTGTCGCCACAACCCCGTCTCGCACCTTGTCTACGCCTCCTCGAGCTCGGTCTACGGCTCCAATGCGGTGCTTCCCTTCTCGGTGCGTCAGGGCGTTGACCATCCGCTGAGCCTCTACGCGGCGACGAAGAAGGCCAACGAGATGATGGCCCACTCCTACAGCCACCTCTACGGCATCCCGACGACGGGGCTCCGCTTCTTCACGGTGTATGGACCGTGGGGACGACCCGATATGGCCATGTTCATCTTTGCCAAGGCCATCCTCGAAGGGCGTCCGATTCAGCTCTTCAATCACGGCGAGATGCAGCGTGACTTCACCTACATCGACGACATCGTCGAGGGGGTCGTGACGCTCCTTCGCAAGCCTCCTGCGGCGAATCCTGCTTGGGATGCGGCCACGGGTGACCCTGGTACAAGCGCTGCCCCCTACAGGGTCTTCAACATTGGCAACCACCGCCCCGTGAAGGTCCCCTACGTCATCGAACTCTTGGAGAAGGAGCTCGGCGTGAAGGCCGTCATCGAGAACCTCCCGATGCAGGCGGGCGATGTGCCCGCAACCTTCGCAGACATCGATGACCTGCATGCTCTCACCGGCTTCTGGCCGCGCACCGACATCGAAGAGGGCATCAAGCGGTTCGCTGCCTGGTATCTCTCCTACTTCCGCGATTAGGGTTGCGGCGAAGCGAGGACGGTGCGGAACAGCCTCGCGAGATCGCCGACCTGCCGGCTAGCGAGATAGCGTGAGCGATAGGCGACCTGCTCGGGTGTCGCGGGCCGTTCACCGAGGAGTGCACGCCGGAAGGTGGCGACCTGCTCCGTCTGGTTGCCATCGAGGAAGTGGCCCAAGCCAGCGCGGTCGAGCTCCTTTCGTGCCTCGCTCGGGTTGGGCACGTCGGCGATGACCTGCAGGCCGAGCCCGATGTAGTCGTTGAGCTTGGCGAAGGAGTTCCACCAGTGGGAGTTCTGCCCCGGAAACAGGAGCGCCGCGTCGGCGGCCACCAGGAGGCGATAGAGTTCCGGCTGCGGCAGATGGTCTACGAAGACCACCCTCTCTTCAAGTCCGCGTGAGGCAATGATTCCCGAGAGCCGCGGCAGGTTGATGAGCTTCGCGCCTACCACCTGCATCGTGAGGTTGCGCCCCTCGGCGCTGAGCTGCTTGGCTACCTCAGCGAAGAGGTCGAAGAAGCCATTCGCATAATCTGCGATGAACTCTCCCGCATAGACGACGACAGGGTTGGCAGGGTCCGGCGTGGGCCTTGCGGCGGGGAGATAGCCCTCGTCGATGCCAGTTGGGATGTGGTGCATCGGTCGGAGCCGGGCCGGGTCGAAGGCGTCCTGCAGAATGAGCGGGTGGATGGAGCTGATGCAGGTAATTGCGTCGGCCCCGTAGACGGTTTCCCGGACGTTTTCAGTCTGCAGCCGAGCGACCCGAGGGTTGTCCGACATGAACTTGCGGCCGTAGGGCAGCGGGTCGCGAAAGTCTGCGATCCAGCGGAGCCCCCGCTGCTTCATCGCGAGCCCGATGGTGTTGCAGGAGAAGGGCTGCGAGGTCGTCCAGATGATGCGGGCGCCATACTCCGAGACCGCCTGCTCGCAGGCCTCGACGGCCGGACCTACCCAGGTGTTGTAGCGGTCGGGGACCTGTACCCAGTCTGCAAGAAGCCGTTGGTAGGCGCGGCGGCTGAAGGCGCCGAGCCGGTCCTTCGGCTTCGAGTCGGCGGCCAGCGGCGCGTCAGGTGGCGCTGCCGCGCTGAGGCTCTGTGTGGTACGCGCGTCGCCACCCGCCAACATGCGGAGGCCGCGGAGTGTTGGCTCCACATAGCGGGCGCGGATGACGACAGCCTCCGGCGGGAGCTGCGGTAGCAGCGAGGGGTCCTCAAGGTAGACGTAGTTCGTGTCTGTCGTGACCACGATCGGCCGAAAGCCGAAGGCAGGCAGGTACTTCGCCAGCTTGAAGGCACGAAACATCGCCGCGTGCGACTCAGGCGCGAAGTGCGCTGCGACGAGGATGATGGGCTCGAGTTGCGCGGTGGTCATGCGGCAGAATCCGGTGAGTCGATGGTGGGTGGAACATACCGCTACGCATTCATGCCTGCTAGTGCAGCGCTCCCATCTTCTGCTCAGGATTCGGCCCATGCGATTCTCAGGAACCTCGACCTACATCACCTCTCCCGAGCTCCGCGACATCGTCAATGTCGCCATCGACCTGCAGAAGCCGCTGCTGATGAAGGGCGAGCCGGGAACCGGCAAGACGCGGCTCGCAGAGGCCATTGCGGAGGACCTCGGGCTCGAGCTCCTCGTCTGGAACATCAAGTCGACCACCAAGGCGCGCGACGGCCTCTACGTCTACGACACCGTCGCGCGGCTCAACGATGCCCGCTTCGGCGATGGCGACGTGCGCAACATCCGCGCCTACATCAAGCATGGGCCGCTCGGCCGCGCCTTTGCCTCCGACAAGCGGATGATCGTCCTCATCGATGAGATCGACAAGGCCGACCTCGAGTTCCCCAACGACCTCCTCCATGAGCTCGACCGGATGAGCTTCCTGGTGGACGAGACAGGCGAGACCATCACGGCGCGCGAGCGGCCCATCGTCATCATCACCTCGAACAACGAGAAGGAGCTGCCCGACGCCTTCCTGCGCCGCTGCGTCTTCCACTTCATCGACTTCCCGACGCCCGACTTCATGCGCGACATCGTCCATGTGCACCACCCCGATGTGGAGAAGGCGCTGCTCGACGAAGTCCTCACCCGCTTCTTCTGGATCCGCGACCTGCCGGAGCTCCGCAAGCGGCCCTCGACCAGCGAGCTGGTGGACTGGATCGCGGCGCTGCGCCGAGCCGGCATCAGCGCAGAACGCATCACGTCGGAGCTCCCCTTTCTGGGCGTGCTGCTCAAGCGCGAGACCGATGTGGAGCTGGTGAAGCGGGCCGCATCAAGGCCGCGTCGACCCGGCTTCTAGGCCATGTTCGTCGACTTCCTCTACCACCTGCGGGGCCACGGCATCCGCGTGACGCCGACCGAGTGGCTCGCGCTGATGGAGGCCCTCGCCCGCGGTCATGCGCGGGCCAGCCTCGGCGTCTTCTACCACCTCGCGCGTGCGATGGTGGTGAAGCGGGAGAGCCTCTTCGACACCTACGACCGAGCCTTCGCCGAGTTCTTCGAAGGGGTCGACCGGCAGTTCGATCTCACCGACGAATTGCTCTCCTGGCTGAGCAACCCGCAGCTCCCGCGCGAACTCACCGAGGCGGAGCGGGAGCAGATCCCGCACATGGATCTCGAGACGCTCCACGAGCAGTTTGAGAAGCGGCTCGCGGAGCAGAAGGAGCGGCACGATGGGGGCCGCCACTGGGTCGGGACGGGCGGCGTGTCACCCTTCGGCAACGGCGGCAGCAACCCGCAAGGCATCCGCGTTGGCGGCAGCGGCGGAGGCCGGACAGCGGTCAAGGTGGCCGGCGATCGGCGCTACCGCAACCTGCGCAGCGACATTGTCCTCGATACCCGCCAGATGGGGTCGGCGCTGCGCCGATTGCGGCGACTGAGCAGCGACGATCAGGCCCACGAACTCGACCTCGAGAAGACCATCGACCAGAGCGCCCGCAACGGCGGCGAGATTGAGATTGTGATGGGGCCGCCCCGCCGCAACCGGCTCCGCGTCCTGCTCCTGATGGATGTGGGCGGCTCGATGGATCCCCACGCTGCGCTCTGTGAGAAGCTCTTCTCCGCCGCGCATGCCTCGACCCACTTCAAGGCCTTCAAGCACTACTACTTTCACAACTGCCCCTATGAGCGGCTCTACTCCGACATGTCGCAGCTCAAGGGCCGGCCGACGGCGGAGGTGCTCAAGGAGGTCGATGAGCGCTGGTGCGTCATCCTCGTCGGCGATGCCTACATGCACCCCTACGAGCTCACGCAGCGCGGCGGCATCATCAACTACGGAGCGCGGAACGAAGAGACGGGGCTGCAGTGGCTCCAGCGCCTGCGGCAGCGCTGCCCGGCCTCTGTCTGGCTCAATCCCGAGTCGGAGCGGGTCTGGGGGGCACCGACCATCAAGACCGTTCGGACGGTCTTCCCCATGTTCCCGCTGACGCTCGACGGCCTCACCGAGGCGGTCGACACGCTGCGCGGCGCCAAGCCGAATGTCGCGACAAAGGAGCAGCCGGTCGACCCGATGGCGGCCTTCCGCTCGCTCTAGGTCGCAGGGTTAGGTGAGGTCGAACTTGCCGGTCTCGACCAGCTCGCGCACGCGGTAGAGGAAGGCGTTGCCGGTCACGCCGTCGATGATGCGATGGTCGTAGGTGAGCGTGAGGTACATCATCGGCCGGATGGAGATGACGTCGCCCTGCTCGGTCTCTTTCACCATGGCTCGCTTGACGATCTCACCCATGCGGAGGATGCCGGCCTGGGGCTGGTTGATGATGGCGGCACCGAAGAGGTTGCCCTTGCGGCCCGGGTTGCTGACCGTGAAGGTGCCGCCGGCGAGGTCGTCTGCGGTGATCTTCCGGTCGCGCGCCTTCTCAGCGAACTCTTTGACGGCCTTCGCGAGGCCGCCGACGGAGAGCTTATCGGCGTCGCGGATGACAGGAACAACGAGCCCCTCTTCGGTCTCGACGGCAACGCCGAGGTTCACATGGCCGCGGAAGATGGTCTGGTCGATGCCGACGCTGGCGTTGAGGCTCTTGTACTCGCGGAGCGCGACGCAGGTGGCCTTGAGGACGAAGGCGAGGAGCGTGAGCGGGATGCCCTGCTTGGCGAGCGCATCCTTGTGCTTGAGCCGGAGCGCCGTGATGGCCGACATGTCGAGCTCCGCCACGCAGGGAACCTGCGGCGAGACATGCTTCGAGTAGACCATGTGCTCGGCGGTGATGCCGCGGCGCCGGTTGAAGGGCACCGCCTCGTCGTCCGGGCCGACCGTGATGACGGGCGGCTTGAAGTACTTGGTGCCGAGGGGCGCGCCGTAGGCACCTGTGCGGGGCTCCACCGAAGCAGGCGCAGGAGCAGCAGGCGCGGGTGCGGGCGCAGGTGCGGCTGCAGCGACGGGCAGCGCTACCACGGGGGCAGCGACGGGTGCGGCGATGCCGTTCCCGAGGTCCCAGGGGGGCGTTGTGGAGGCTGCGACGATCGGCACAAAGGCAGCGGGCGCAGCGACAGGCGCGGCAGCGGGCGCAGGTGCAGCGGTGGGCGCAGGCGCAGCTACAGGCGCGGGCGCAGTGACAGGCGCGGGGGCAGCGGCGGGCGCGGAGAGAGAGTCAGCCATGGAGAGGAGCGAGCCGCCGACCTTCACGGTGGTGCCCGGCTGCGCGAGGATGGCAGTCACAAAGCCGTCCTTGGGCGCCGTGACCTCGGCGTTGGCCTTGTCGGTCTCGACCTCAACGAGGTTGCTGCCGGCCTTCACGAAGTCGCCGACGTTGACGAACCATTTGACGATGATTCCCTCGACGACGCTCTCGCCAAGCGCGGGCATGGGGATGGCCTCGCCGGAGGCTGCGACAGGCGCTGCCGGCGCGGGTGATGCGACCGCTGCAGGCGCAGGAGCGGCAACGGGAGCGGCCGCCGGTGCTGCCACGGGTGCTGCCACGGGTGCGGGTGCAGCAACCGCAGGCGGCGGCGATACGACTGCGCCACCGGGGCTGCTCGAAAGGGCGAGGAGCGGCTCGCCAACCTGCACCGTCGCGCCGGGCTGTGCGAAGATCTGGGCAACGAAGCCATCCTCGGTTGCCGGCACTTCGGCGTTGGCCTTGTCGGTCTCGACCTCGACCAGCACATCGCCCGACTTCACCTGGTCGCCGACCTTCACGAACCACTTGACGATGATTCCCTCGACGACGCTCTCGCCGAGCGCTGGCATCATGACGGACTTGGACATTGGGACGCTTTCCGGCGGAGAGGGTGTCGCACATCGCGACGCGGATCCGGCCTGAACGCGGAGTCAACCCCGCTCAAACCTTGCCTTGCCGAGCATAGTTTTTGGAGGGGATTTCGCAAGTAGCGCGCGCCCACAACGCTGGGTGCGAGCGTGGGCGTGCGTGCCGCCTCAGCGAGCCGTGACCTCAACCACTTGGCCGCCGACGCTGAGCAGCACCCGTTCGCCGAGCGCGAGGGCTTCGCGGAGCTCGGGGTGGCTTCGGAGGAGGTCGAAGTAGGCCTGGCTCCAGGCGACGATGCGGCGGTCGGGGCTCCTGTTGGCCAAGCCCGCCTCGACCCAGACCTCACCCAGGCGTGAGAAGGTGCGACCGCTCGCGAATCGGCTGGAGGTGGAGCTCTCGGCGCGGAGGCTGGAGCGCGAGCGGTTGCGGGCGAGCGAGTCCTCGACCGCCTGCTTGCCAACCTCTGCCGCAGGCGCTGCCGCCGCCGCTTCGGCCTTACGTGAGGCCTTGGGAGCCGCCGCGACCTCTCGGCCGGATGCGATGCGCGATGCGGCTACAGGGCCAGCCTGTTGGTCCTCCTGACTGACAGCCTCCATCAAGCGCTCCGAACGTACCCCTCCACTGATGTGGTGGCGCATCGGCTCGAACTCGGGCTCCTCCTCTCCATCCCCTTCACCCCCTTCATCCACTTCGCCCTGGCCGTCGGGTGTGACGAGGAAGCTGGTGTAGGGGGTCACAATGCCCCAGCGGGTGGCGACCTCCGTGACAATGCGCACGCGCTCCGGTGTGGCGCCATCGATGCGGATGGTGTCGAGCAGGTCGGAAACATGGCGGGCTGCCCAGAGGTTGCCCACGAAGGCCGCGTTCGCGCTGTCGGTCGAGCTGCCGAACTCGGCACCGAAGGAGGTGCGCACACTCCCGCTCCGCGCCTGTCCGCGCAGGGTCACCTCTTGGCTCATGGGGGAGGAGAAGCGGCCGAAGACCGTGATGGGCCGGCCGGGGTAGAGGTCGGGGAGGATGCGGGGATGGAGGTCGGTGACCTGGTCGCCGAAGTCGAGTTGCAGTCCGGTCACGAGTGGAGAGGCGAGGCCCGCGACGAAGCCACCGACGATGTCGCTGATGTCTTCGGAGGGCCGCACATAGCCGCTCTCGCCGTCGCCGTTCCGCGCGATGCCATCGAGCAGGCGGGTGTTCACATCGTAGCCGACGCCGAAGGAGAAGATGCGCCGGCTGGTGACGGGGCGGTCTTCGCGGTTTGTGCGGCTGCCTTTGGCCAGCTGGAGCAGGGCGTCAATGTCGCGCTCACCGCGCGTAGGCAGGCCATCGGTTACGAAGACGACTGCGTGGGGCCGGCCGCTCCGCGTAGGCTGCTCGAGGGCGACACGGAGGGCCGCCTCGATGTTTGTGTCGCCGTCGGCCACGAGCGCATCGACGAAGCGGAGCGCGGCGTCGCGGTTCTCCTGCGTCGCTGTGCGAGGTGTTGCGAAGAGCTCTTCGGTGTCGCGCGAGAAGGAGATGAGGTTGAAGGTGTCGTGCTCGCCGAGCGACTCGATGGTCTTGCGGAGCATGACCTGAGCCTGCGCCAGTTTGCCGCCCGACATGGAGCCGGATCGGTCGATGACAAGGGTCATCTGCCGGTCGAGTGCCCCTTCGCGCAGGAGGTCGCTGCTGGCCGAGACGGTGGCCATGAAGTAGCCCTCGTCGCCCTCGTTTCCGTCGGGGTCGAAGGTGACGAGCGACAGCCCGAGGTCGTCGCCCGAGGTGGCGACGAGGAGGGCGATATCATCCCGTTGCGCCTTGTTCCGCTCGATCTTCACCTCGGCCTGCCGCCCGCTGATGCGTCGGGTTGGCTCGTCGTAGGGGGCCTGGATGGAGGTGATCTCGTTGCGGCTGTCGATGTCGGCCTCGAAGGAGAGGCGCTCTGCGGCGCCGACCTCGGAGCGCGAGATGGGGTAGTGGAGCTGGAGCAGTCCGTTCTTGTGGAGGTTGGGCATGGCGAACTCCACCTCGATGCGCTGCGTGCCGCGGGGCGGGATGGGGTAGATGGAGGCGGTGAAGAGGTCGCCGTCGCTGGTCTCGAGCAGCGCCGGGTCGCGGAGGCGGCTGACGATGCTGTCGTAGACCGCGCGCGCCCGTTCGCGGGGCAGCACCTCGCCCTTGATGCGTTTGCCATCCATCCACATCGCAAAGTCGGTCGTGGTCGCGCCCTTGGGGAGGGTGAAATAGTAGATGGCCTCGAGCGCCGTATCGGTCTCGTTGCGGAACTCATGGGTGACATGGGCGACCGTGAGGTCTTCGGTCACCTGGAAGTGGACGCGCTGCTCCGTCTGACGGAGGGGCGTTGCGCCGTCACCGTTGGGCAGCAGGATGCCCTGAGCCCACGCGCTACCGGTGGGCAGAGCGGCGAGCGCGAGCAAGCCAAGGAGGAGGCAGAGGAGGAGACGGCGGAGCGGTGCGGACAACATGGCGGGACTCCCTCAGACAGGCTGCGCAAAGTGCAGCAGGAGAGAGAACGGCGCTCGTCGTCGGTCGGTGTAATCGAGGGCTCAAAAAGCGCGAAGGGCGCGAACTTTCGAACGCGCCCTGTGCCGAAGCTGCTCTGGTTAGGGAGCGGGCTTCGTCATGTACTCGGCAATCTTGGCCTTGAT
>CAIWGR010000570.1 GCA_903912275.1 uncultured delta proteobacterium | reverse complement strand
GGAGCGGCTCCTCCACCGTCGCACTGCCCTCGCCCGAGCCGCTCCCCGAGCCTGTCGCATCGCCCGACCCCGACCCCTCACGGGACGACGAACCGGCCTCGTTGCAGGCGGTGAGCAGCAGCAGGATGGCGGGCAGCAGATAACGCATCCGACGAGGCTACCGCCCTGCCACCGAGCCCGTCAAACAGGCCGAGCCTGTGGCTGGCTGCGTCGTTTTCTGAACAAGTTGCAGCCCCGCCGGAACAACTCTCTACGGCCGCCTGTTGCATCCCGCACAGGTTCACAGGCGCTCGCCGCTGCAACCCCTGAAGCCGACACCCAAGCCCCCTCTCTCGGAGACTTTCGTGCCCATCGACTCCATCGGTTCTCCCGCCCTCTGGGCAGGCTTCATCGCCTTTGTCACCGCCATGCTCGCGCTCGATCTCGGCCTCTTCCACAAAGAGGCGCACGACGTCTCCATGAAGGAGGCCGCCGGCTGGAGCCTCGTCTGGGTCGTCTTTGCGGCCATCTTCGGCGGCCTTGTCGCCTGGCAGTTCGGCACCGAGCGGGCCATGGAGTTCGGCGCCGGCTACCTCATCGAGAAGGCGCTGGCGGTCGACAACATCTTCGTCTTCGTCCTCATCTTCGCCGCCTTTGCCATCCCCACCAAGTACCAGCACCGGGTGCTCTTCTGGGGTGTCTTCGGCGCGCTTGTGATGCGGGCCATCTTCATCTTCGCCGGCGCAGCCTTCCTCGAGCGGTTCCATTGGGCCATCTATCTCTTCGGCGCCATCCTCATCGCCACCGGCTTCAAGCTTCTGCTCCAGAAAGAGGCCGCGATGGACCCGGAGCAGAACCTCGTCATCCGCCTGATGCGCAGGCTCATGCCGGTCACCTCCACCTTCGACGGCGACCGCTTCACAACGCGCATCGACGGCCGCACCTTCGCCACGCCGATGCTGCTCGCGCTCGTCTCCGTCGAGGTCACCGACCTCATCTTTGCCGTCGACTCCATTCCCGCCATCTTCGCCGTGACCCGCGACCCCTTCATCGTCTTCACCTCGAACATCTTCGCCATTCTCGGCCTCCGCTCGCTCTACTTCCTGCTCGCGGGCGTGGTGCAGAAGTTCCACTACCTCAAGGTCGGCCTCTCGCTCGTGCTCGTCTTCGTTGGCGCGAAGATGGTGGCCATCGCGTGGGTGAAGGTCCCCATCTGGCTCTCGCTCACCACCATCGCGCTCATCCTCCTCGCGGCGGTCTTTGCATCGTGGCTTCGGGAGCGGCGGCTGACCGCATCACGCTGACTAGGGGTCGAGGCTGTCGCCCCGGTCGAGCCGCTGCGAGTCGGGCGTGAGCACCGCACAGACATCGGTAGAGTCGAGTCGCTCGAGCGACTGCCAGGGCACATAGCCGAGCTCCTCTTCGCAGCGTGGAGCGAGCCCGAAGGCGATGCCGGCAAGCTGAAGGATGTCGGAGGTGACCAGGATGGGGCGGTCCATCGGCACGCCCACGCCCTGCAGGATGCGGGCTGCGTTGCGGATGTTGGTCGTGGTGTGGCGGGCGTAGGGGTCAACCACGATGGCCGAGGCCGGGATGCCGAGCGTGTCGATGAGGTAGCGGCGCATCTCGATCGCTTCGCAGAAGGGGGTCTTGTCGGGATGCACATGGCCGCCTGAGACGAGCAGCAGCGGGGCGAGGCCTGCGCGCCAGCGGGCAACGGCGGTGTTGATCCGGTTGATGCCGGCCGGGTTGAGCGCGGTGGTGTCGTCGGTCGGGCCCTGACCCGGCACCAGGATGGCGGTGTAGGGGTAGGCTGCAAAGTCGATGCTGGCGATGGCGTCGATGGCCGCCTGGTTCTCGAAGGAGGCGTCGGGGCCGTAACGGAAGGCCTCGTCGCGGCCGGCCGCACGAAGCAGGGCAGCAGTGACCAGCCCGCTGTCGGCATCCACCGTGGCTGCGCTCCCTGCGACCTCGGCCAGCGCCGGCGCGATCGCCGCAGGATCGGCCTCGCCCACCGCGCGGGAGATGGCCTGATTCTGTAAATAGACCTGCAGCGAAACGAGCTCGGCGAGGAAGCTCTCCTCCGGCGGAACTGCGAGGCCGAAGGGGTAGCCCGTCGCCAGCGCCTCGTTGCGGAGCGATGCAACGGCGGCCTGGGCGGGTGCAACGATGGCGACCAGCCGGTCGCTCTCTTCGACAGACCAGGAGAGCCCGGTACGCAGACAGTCGATGTCGACGCCGCAGCTCTCGAGCGCTGTAGCTCTGCGTGCGCGCCGGTCGGCAAGCAGCGCCGTGTGCTCCGGTGTAGCGAAGAGGAAGGGCACGGCGGAGGCGATGCTGACAGCCGAGAGCGGGCTGTAGCGCCGCTCGCCTGCGAAGGCCTCCATGGAGGGGAGCGGGCTCCAGCTGAGCGGCTCCGCGACCACGCATGGCGCAGGGTCGAGCAGCGCCCGGAGCCGCTCCTCTTCGGTGAGGACCGGCTCGCCGCTTCCGCTTCCCTCTGTGGCAGCGTCTGCGTCTGCCGCTGCGTCCGCCGTAGCGTCTGCGCCGGTGTCTGCTGCGCCCGATCCATCGGCGCTCCCTTCGTCCGAACTGTCTGTCGCCTCGACCGTCTTGGCGGTGTCGGCGCTGCAGGCTGCGAGCAGGAGGAGGAGGGGAAACTGGCGCATGCGAACTCCGTCAAAGGGTGGCGGCAACGGAGCGGCGCGAGGGGGCTGCTGTCAACCCCGATCCGCTCTGTGTCGCCTTGGCTACATCATCCCGCGGCGCCTCTCACTCGTCGTCGCACTGGCTCGTGAACCAGGTCTGCGCCGGCGCGGAGCGGAGGAGCATGAGCTCCACCCGCCGGCTCCGCTCGTCCTGAATGTTGCCCCGCGAGTCGCGGATCGGCTTGGTCTCGCCGAGCGCCACCGTCTCGATCTGCGCATCGGGCACGCCGAGCCGCTGCAGGAGGGAGCCGACGCCCTCGGCGCGGTCTGCGGAGAGGGTCAGGTTCTTGTCGGCGTCGCCCCGTTTGTCGGCGTGACCCTCGACACGGACCATGAGCGCAGGGTCGCGCTTAGCCCGCTCTGCGATCTCCGAGAGGAAGGGCATGATCCGGTTGTTCGGCGTCGCCGACGCGGTGTCGAAGAAGGCCTTGGTCGAGGGGACCTCGCGGGCCTCCACACGGTCGGCGCGCAGGAACTGACTTCCGGCCAGCGCGAAGAGTTTGCCCCGGTAGATCGCCGGGTGGGTCGCCGACGCGCCGGCCAGCCCTCCGACCTCTGCCCAGCTCATGCCGTCATCCTCCGAGCAGCTCATCTGGCTCATGGTGCTGGCGCAGACAATGCCGTCATCCGAGAGCACCACCATCGGGTGGCCCGCGCCGGGGAGTCGGAGCGTGGTGGCCCAGCTCCGCCCGCCATCGATGCTCCGCAGCAGGGCGCCCTCCTCCGTCGTCAGGAGCTGTAGCGGCCGCCCGCTGCCCATGCCGGCAAACCGGGTCCGCGCGACGCCGGCGCCGGTCGCCAGCCCCTGCACGGGCTCCGTCACCCAGCCGCTCTCCTTGGGGCCGCGGCAGCGCCGCGAGAGGCCATCGGCTGTGTAGCAGAGGCGCGAACCGGTCCCTTTCGGCAGGTTGAGGACGAGCATGGGCGCTGCGGCTCCGGCGTCGAGCGGGAGCAGGTCTCCGACAACACCGCTGCTGTCGATCGAGGCAAAAGCCGGCACACCCTCAAAGTTCCCCTCCGCCCAGACACCGCCCTCGCCATCGGCGTAGATGGCGGTGATGTTGCGGTCGGCGACAGTCGCCATGACCGTATCGGAGGGCCAGCCACGGATGGTGAGCAGCTGGTCGCTCGAGAGGTGAAACTCGGCGCTGTCGGTAAGGACGACGCTGTCGATGTTGGCACCTGCCTCTGAAAGCTCCTCCACCGCCTCCCACTGCGCGCCGCACTGGGTGGTGCGGTAGCGGGTGGCGTTGCCGGCGATCGCGGTGGCTGCGGGGCAGGTGAGGTCGCCGCCCACGTGGAGGGCGCGGGTGCGTTCGGCAGCGAGCGTCGCGACTGTCCGGAGCAGGCTCTCCGGGTGCACCACGACGTTCAGCTTGGAGAGGTCGACCGGGTCGGGCGAGCTCCGCTTGAAGGTGATCACATACTGCGAGCTGAGCCGGTCTGCGATGTCGAGGAGTGCGGCGGTGTAGGGCGCCTCGCTGGTGGTGTCGTCGGGCACCTCGTAGGCCTTGCCGCCGAGCTCTGCGCCGAGCCTGTGGAAGGTCTCGGGACCCTCGGAGACGATGAAGAAGGCGCGGGTGCCTCTCTTGTTGAGCTCCTCCGAGATCTCGTCGACGACGGGCGACCAGGCGGGGATGGGCTCCGCGCACTGCGTTGCGTTCTGCGCAAGCTCGTTCGCGATGCCACTCTGGCAGTATCGAAGGCCCGCAGTTCGCAAGCACTGCTGCACGATGCGCTGCACATTGTGGCCCGGATCAGCCTGATCGATCTGTGCGGCGCACCGGTTCATCGCCCCCTCGGAAGCGGCCTTCTGGAAGCAGTTGGCCGCCTGCTGGAGCACCATGCAACGGTCTGCGGCCGGCTTGTGTTTGAGCAGCGCCCGCCCGGTGCGGTTGGCCTGCAGCGCCTCGTCGGTCATCACGATCACCACCCGCTCCGCCCGGCTTCCAAAGAGGTTGCTCGACTCGACCAGCGCGCCAACGCTGTCTTCGCCGTTGCCGCCGGAGGTG
>CAIWGR010000569.1 GCA_903912275.1 uncultured delta proteobacterium | reverse complement strand
CGGTGGTGATGTTGTTCGAGTTGGTCGAGAAGGTCCCGTAGTTGGTCGCTACACCGTAGAAGGCGTTGTATCGGATGGTCTCGGTGGTCGGGTAGCTGACGGAGCTCCCTTCGTAGATGGCGTAGCTCCCGTTCACGGCGAAGACATTGTTCCAAGCGTTGACGCTCAGGTTGTAACCCGTCGAGGCGTAATTGGAGTAGTAGAGGCCGTAGGTGGTGTGGACGATGGTGTTGTTGACCGCCGACAGCGTGAAGGTGGTGCCGTAGGTCGAGGCGTAGTCGTAGATGCCGTAGGTCGCGTGGGTGATGTAGCTGCTGCGGATGCGCGCGTAGCTGTTGTCGAGCGAGAGGCCGTTACCGTCGCCGTCGCCGATGAGCGAGGTGGTGAGGATATCGACGGGGTAGGTGGCGTTGCTCACCGAGGTCGCCGTGACGCCAGCGGTGTTGGTGAGGCGAGCCTCGGAGTCTTCGATGACCGGCGAGCGCGGGCCGAAGATGCGGAAGGCGTAGTTGGCGTAGTCGAGCCGGACCTTCTGCACCTTGGAGATGGTGTCGTAGAAGCGGAAGCCCTCCCAGTAACCGGGCGTGGGGCTGCTGCCTGAGGGGGTGAAGAGCACGGGGCTGCCGGTCGTGGGGAAGACCTGCGTGGAGCCGGTCGCGAAGTGGAACTCGACCTTGGTGGTGCTATTCGGCGCCTGCCCGTTGAGCGACCAGGAGCCGCCCATATCGTCAGTCGCCGCGATGTTCAGGCGTGCGCCGGCCTCGAAGGTGACGGTGCTGCCCGACGGCACAACGATGTCGCCGAGGATGGTGTAGGTGGTGCCGGCGCTGAAGGTGAAGGGCTCCCAGAGGAAGCCTTCGAGGTTGGGGCCGATGCGGCTATTGTCCCAGTTGCGGTAGCCCACGAAGGTGCCGGCGCTGCCGAGCTTGCGGAGGGGCGAGTACTTGGTCGGGGTGTAGTCCCGGTTGGTGATGTCGGCGTAGAGCGGGTTGTAGGAAAAGCAGGTGCCTGTGACGGAGTAGGTGGTGTTGCCGCCCGTGTTGCCCCAGAGGTCGGAGTAGGAGCAGGACATGGTGACGGGGTAGCTGACGCTGCCGCTGTCGCGGTAGGCTGCGCCGGCATTGTTGATGATCGCCACATCGTAGACGCTGGCGTAGTAGTTGTAGCCGGTCGAGGCGTAGCGGGTCACATCGATGGCATCGCCGGCGTTGTTGGCGATGGTGACGCTGTCGAGCGAGAGGTAGACCGTGCCGTAGTAGGAGGTGTAGCCGTAGATGGCGTCGTTGCCGTTGTCGTAGATCTCGCCGCCAATCCAGTTGAGCGTCGAGTTGCTGAGGTAGGCGCCCTGCGCGGTACTCCGCGACACCGTGGTGTTGAGAACATCGACGGCCGCCGGCGTGCTCGGAGAGGTGATGAAGAGCCCCACCTGGTTGCTGTAGAGGTTGGAGTCTTCGACGCTCGGCGTGCCACCCTCGACGTAGACGCCATACTCGGAGCTGTCGTGGATGGTGCAGCCGATGACGGCGTGGTCGTTGGCGTAGAGCGAGACGCCCCGCTTGGCGTAGGCGATGTCGACCTGGCCCACGTTGAAGGCCAGCGCGTTGGAGGGGATGACGATACCGTACTAGTCCCCGCGCGCGGGCGTGGTGGCCACCGATGTCACTCTCACCTTGTTTGTGTTCGTACCATCGAGTTCGAGCGTTCCCTCGACGCGGAGCTCCGCCTTGGTGGTATCGAGTCCGCCCGCCATGGAGTCGGTCGTCGCGAAACGGATGGTCGCGTTGGGCTGAAAGGTGAGCTTCGCGCCGGAGGTAATGACCACATCACCGCTCGCATCGGAGACGGAGCCGGGCCCGAAGATCTGGTTGGTGTACCAGAAGCCGTGGAGGCCGGCGCCCGTCGGGTCGCCCGCGTAGGGAACGGCACCTACAGTCTTGGTCGGGTCGGCGGGGAAGTAGTAACGGGCGGGGCTCCGCTCCGTGGGGGTGAAGTCGCCGTTCGCGGGGTCCTTCAGCAGAGCGTTGTAGCGGAGGAAGGTGGAGAAGCTGGCCGACTGCGAGAAGACCGTCGACCAGACCACGCTCCGGTTGAAGCCGCTGAAGGAGACGGGGTAGCTGACCGAGCCGGCGTCGCGGAAGACATTCTGGCTCGCGCCGAACAGCGAGTCGCTGAGGTAGACATAGGCGTTGTAGCCCGTGGATGCGTAGCGCGAGCCGACGACGGCACCTTCGAGGGCGGTGGTGCCCACGTTGTAGAAGGTGGAGTAGGTGACGGTCGTGCTGACGGAGCCGTAGTAGGAGGTGTAGAAGTAGACGCCGTGGCGGCCGCCGTTGAAGATGCTGTGGTCGACCGTCAGGTTGGTCGCCGTCTGGTAGATGGCGTAGTAGCAGTCCTTGAAGCGGCTGTTGTTGACCACCAGCGTGCCCGGGGTGGTCGAGGCTACCTGAACGCCGTAGTGGGTTGACGCAGCCGTGCAGGTCACATCGAGGCCGTTGAGCGTGTAGGTACCCGTCGATGCGATGGTGCCGAGGTTGACGGCGGTGCTGTTCATCCGCTCGACCTTGAGGCCGTTCACGGTGAGCGCGGTGGCGGGGACGCCGGAATCAATGCGGAGCGCCGAGTCGACGTTGTTGATCTGGGTATTGGCCAGGTTGACGGTGCCGGTGGAGGCGACGCGGATGCCCTTCCACTGGTTGGCGGCACTGCCCTGCGAGGTGAAAATGACGGGGCTGCCCGTCGTGCCGCTCACGACCAGGTTGCCGTTCACGAGCAGCTCGTAGGTGAGCGCGACCGACGAGCGGGCCTGGACTGTAACGCCCGATTGAACCGTCAGGGTGACGCCACTGGCGACGCTGACCGAGCCGTCCAGGATGTAGGGGCTCCCCGCCGCCGTCCAGGTCTGATCAAAGTTGATGGCGCCCGAGACGGTAGTCGCCGCCTTCGCATCGGCGGCAAAGAGCGAAAGCACCGAGACAACGAACAGCGAAAGCGCGCGCAAAAACAGCTTCATGGGGACTCCTCGACCAGCCTTACCGCCGGCACACATTCAGTTGGCGCCGTCGCTAACACCCCTTGCGATCTGGCAAAAGGATCATGATTCCCGCGACAATGGCGCGAGAATCCAGGCCGCGGGTTGGCGCAACGTTCGGGCCGTGACGACGCTCACACCGGTTGCGCCGCTAGGGCGCCTGACGGATCGCGTAGAGCCAGCCGTCGGCTGTGCCCACGTAGAGCGTGCCATCTTCGCCGATGGTCGGCGCCGCGAAGAGCGCGCTCCCATCCTGCGGCTCGGGGCTGCAACCAGACGGCGCCTGATAGTGGGTGGTCTTACCGCCCGCCACTGCGTGCAGGCCGAGCGAGCGGGTCCAGAGCCACTTCATGTCGCGGGTGGAGAAGGCGTAGACGACCCCGTCGTGGCGGGTCAGGTAGCCCACACCCGTTGCGCCGGCGATGCCGCCGAACTGCCGACTGCGGCAGTCCGAGAAGGCCAGCTCGCCCGTGCGGGTTCCGTCGAGCAGGCTGAAGGACTGCAGGAAGCCGCCGTTGCCTGAAACCGCGAAGAGGCTGCCATCTGCAACATAGGGCGGCTGCTTGTAGTGGGCGTCGCCCGGCAGGTTGCCCTGCTTGTTGGCCAGCTCCGGGCTGTTGACCCGCGCGGCCCAGGCCACCTGGCCGTTGTCGCGCCAGACCGCCACCATCGCCGGCTCGAACGACCGCGCTCCCGACTCGGTCTTGAAGGACCAGCGCTGGAAGGTCTGCAGGAGCAGCTCCTTGCCCACGTAGGGCGGCTGCCACGCGGTGAAGCCCGTGAGCTCCGGATCGGGCCGCTCGAGCTTCCAGAGCGGCTTGCCGGCAGCGTAGGCCATGAGCCCTTCGCGGGGATGCACCGCATAGACCACACCATCGGCCGCGGAGATTGCGGTGCGTTGGCTCCGGCGGCAGGCCGTGAGCGCGTCGACGATCTTGCCCGTCTCGAGCGATACCGTCGTAACACCCTCCTCACGGGTGAAGACCAGCTCGTCGCCCACCTGCACGGGCGGATGCTGCATGCCGCACTCGGCGCCGAGCTGCCACTTGATCTCACCTGAGGTGCGCTGGATCGCATAGACCGTGCCGCTGTCGGTCACGGCGATGACGAGATCCTTGGCCAGCATCGTGCCGTTCACGTCGCTGTCGGTCGGTACCCGCCAGATCTGGCGGCCATCTGCGGCTCGGAGCGCAATGACGCTGTCGGACTTGTCGGCCTTGTTCCAGAACTCACCCTGCGAACCGAGGAAGATGGTGTCGCCCGAGGTCAGCACCGTGTTGGCGTAACCTTGGATGCCCACCTGGGCCGACCAGGCGATCACCGGCGTGGTGATGGGCGCAACTTCGCGGCGACCCGACCGGGTCGGACCACCGAGATAGCCGGCCCAGTCGCCTGTCACGGCGGGCGCATCCCACTGCACCGCTGTCGGCGGCTGCTCGTGCGGCGGGCGCACCACCTCCTCCGGCTTCGCAGCCTCGGGCTTCGCAGGCGCCGCGGCCGAACCCTCCGACGGAGCGGGGGCCTCGGGCGCCGGGCGCACCGCCTCCTTCTTGCCGCAGCCGACGAGCGCGCTCGCCACCAACATCGTCAAACCAAACACACAGACTGTTCGACGCATCGCTCCTCCTCCAGCCCGCATCGCGCAGGCCAGCTCCCGCCTCTACTCCGGCAGCACGCCCCTTTCCAGCCGAACCGGTCGCGACCGTTGACCAACCGCGCCCCCTTCCCCTACCTTGCTGCTCCCCCTCTCCGACCGCAGTGAGTCGCGCCATGTCCAAGTTGAAGCTCTCCGAAATGCAGGCCGTCACTCCGGTGCTCGAGACCGTCGTCGCACAGTATGAGGCGCTTGCCGCCCGGCTGAGCGGCGCCACCGCCGCTGCCGACCAGAGCGCCGTCATCCGCGACTGGAATGAACTCCGCAGCGGGATCGACACCTGGTCCTCGCTCGTGCAGGTCCGTTACAACCAGGACACCACCAACGCCGACTTCAAGGCCGCCCGTGAGGCCGCCGACGAGATGGCACCCGCACTCACCGAACAGGAGGTCTCGCTCAAGCGGCTCCTGCTCGAGAGCCCCTTCCGGGCCGAACTCGAAGCCACCTACGGTGCCCAGGCCTTTGCTCTCTGGAAGAGCGCCCTCGCCTCCTTCGAGCCCGCCATCGCAGACGACCTCATCGCCGAGAGCCGCCTCGATGCCGAGTACACCGAGCTCACCGGCGCCGCCCGCTTCCCCTTCCGCGACCTCACGCTCAATCTCTCCAGCATCGCCACGTATGCCTCGAGCGCCGACCGCGACACACGCCACGAGGCCCAGGCCGCCAAGTGGGCCTGGTTTGAGGCCAACGGCGCCGCGCTCGACGACATCTACGACCGGCAGGTCAAGCTCCGCACCAAGATGGCCCGCACCCTGGGCTACGAGAACTACATCGGCCTCGGCTACGCCCGCATGGCCCGCGTCGACTACACCGCCGCCGACGTAGAGCGCTTCCGCAAGGAGGTGCGCGAGAAGGTCGTTCCCCTCGCCAGCCGCATCCGCGCAGAGCAGGCAAAGCGCCTCGGCCTCGACTCCCTCCACCTCTGGGACGAGCCGCTGCACGACCTCGGCGGTAACCCCGCGCCCAAGGGCGACCGGGCCTGGATGGTCGAGCGGGCGCAGGAGATGTTCGACGGCATGCACCCCGAGATCGCCGCCCTCTTCCGCGAGATGAACGAGCGTGAGCTCCTCGACCTCGACACCCGCGACGGCAAGTCGCCCGGCGGCTTCTGCACCAGCCTGCCTGACCACGGCGTGCCCTTCATCTTCGCCAACTTCACGGGCACCAAGCACGACTCCGAGGTCTTCACCCACGAGATGGGCCACGCCTTCCAGACCTGGTCGAGCCGCAACCAGCCGCTCATCGACTACCACTGGCCCACCTACGAGGGCGCCGAGATCCACTCGATGAGCCTCGAGTTCCTCGCCATGCCCTTCATCGAGAAGTTCTTCGGCGAAGATGCGGCCCGGTTCGACCGCGTCCACCTCGTCGAGTCCATCCTCTTCATCCCCTACGGCGTCGCCGTCGATCACTTCCAGCACCTGGTCTACGAGAACCCCGAGGCCACTCCGGCCGAGCGGCACGCGATGTGGCGCAAGATGGAAGAGACCTACCTGCCTTGGCGCCAGCACGGCGACCTCGGCTACACCAGCAAAGGCGGCCTCTGGCAGGCCCAGCGCCACATCTACCTCTCGCCTTTCTATTACATCGACTACACGCTCGCGCAGTGCTGCGCGCTGCAGTTCTGGGTGAAGAGCAAGCAGGACTACGCCAAGTCGCTCGAAGACTACGTGGCCCTCTGCAAGCGGGGCGGCTCGCTACCCTTCCAGTCGCTGGCCCGCTCGGCCGGCCTCATCTCGCCCTTCGATGAGGGCTGCCTCTCCGATGTAACCCAAGAGGCCGCAACCGTCCTCGGCCTCTAGGCCCTCACGCACCCGAGCGATCCCATGGCCCTTCCCTCCCTGAAGAACCTCGATTTCACCTCCAGCGCCGGCTTCAAGACGGCCTGGGACACGCTCACCCGCGTGCCTGCAGGCAACAAGATCTTCTCCGCGCTGCTCGGCCAGGCCGCACCCTACACCGGCTCCATCGGCGCCGAGGTGCTCGAGATCCGCCACGGCTACGCCAAGGTGCAGCTCAAAGACCGCCGCGCCGTCCGCAACCACCTCGACTCCATCCACGCCATCGCGCTCATGAACCTGGCCGAGGTCGCGAGCGGCGTCGCCATGATGTACGGCATTCCGGCCGACGCCCGAGGCATCCTCTCCAAGCTCTCCATCGAGTACAAGAAGAAGGCGCGCGGCACCCTCACGGCCGAGTGCTCTCCCGAGATCCCGGCGACCAGCGAGCGCACCGAGTATGCGCTCACGGTCGATATCAAGGACGAGGCGGGCGACGTCGTCGCCACCGCCATCGCCACCTGGCTCATCGGTCCGCGGACGAAGTAGCCCGCGCGCTGCAGGCTACCAGGTGGCCGCCAGCATGAGGCCGGGGTAGCTCTGCTTGCCGTCGTGGAAGACGGTCGGGGCCACCGAGGCGACCCCCTTGCCCGGCAGCCCGAGCGAGGCGCTCTCGTTGTCGCGGGTGAGGTAGGCCGCTGAGGCCAGGCCGGCGATGCCTGCGCCGAGTTCGATTGCCGCGCCGCTGCGGGCATTCATGGAATCCCCGCCGAGTGCCAGTACTGCGCCGCCGGCGAGCAGGCCGGCGATGCCGCCGAGGTTGATGAGGGTGATGCGGCCACTCGTGATGTCCCACTTGTGGGCGAGCGCGATGCCAGCGCCGGTGGAGGCCACCGTCGCACCGAGCAGCACCGTCGGGAAGTCCACATCCTTGACGTCCTCGCCGAGCAGCACGACCGTGCCGAGCAGGGTGCCGATGACGCCAATGACGGCGGTGGAGTTCACGAGCGAGACATCACCCAGCTTCATGTTGGGAAACTCCATCGCCAGCTTGGTGCCGACCGCGGCGCCAACGAGCGAACCAAGCGCCATCGATCCGTTGAAGTTCCCGGTGTCCTGAGCGAAGGCAAGGAGCCCCTCGGCCGTGAGAACATAGCCGAAGATGATGCCGGTCGAGAGCAGCCGTGCCTGCGCCTCCGAGATGGTCTTGTCCTGCGTGGCCAAGATAGAACCCGCGAGGCCGGCACCAAGACCAACCACGACGATAAGCGGGGCGACGCTGCCATCGGCGTTGATTGCATTGGCGAGCTGGCCGCCAAGGCCAGCACCGTAGAGCGAGGCGGTGGTCACGACCTCCACACGACCCGGCTGCCGGGTAATCTTGGCCTCTTTGTTGTCGCTCAGCTCGGGCTCGGTGAGGCGGGCGAGGGCGGCGGCCATCTGGGCCCGCTGATCAACGGGGTAGAGGCGGCGAAACTCACCGGCCAGCTCACGCACACCCTCGAACTCAGCCGCGCCAAGCCGCCGCCCAATCTCGGTCCAGCAGCCATTCGCGCCGGCCTGCTCGCAGTTCGTCCCATCCGAGGCGGGCGCGACCTCCTCTGCCGAGGCCGAGGCAGCAGCCAGACAGAGACCTGCGCCAAGAACCAACGCCTTCACAAAACGCTTCAGCTGCTCTCTCATCGTCGCTCCTCCCTTTTCCGAAAACACGGGCCGTTGCCCTCCTTCACCATAGAACGGCGGCGAGCGCCACTTATGCATCGGGTTCGATGCACGTCCCGAGGTCCTCCCTTCAAGAGAGCGCACGATCGCACTCGCATCCTCAATCGGATTGTGCGAGGGAGCAGGCCGTCAACCGTCTGGTTGCCTCCGGAGCATCATCATGAGCCAGAACGTCGGCGCCCCCAGCGACAATACCATCTTCACGCGGGCCGAGCAGTG
>CAIWGR010000568.1 GCA_903912275.1 uncultured delta proteobacterium | reverse complement strand
GAGCGCTGTGACGGCGCGGCCGAGGTAGGGGGCACATTCGGACAGGGTGGCACGGCTGTCGAGAACCGGGATGCGTCCAAGGACGAGCGTGTCTCCGGGCTGTACGCCGGCGTCGCACAAGGAGACCGAGCTGCTGCAGAGTGCAGGGCAGGCGCGGCAGAAGTCGAAGGTGGGGTTGCCACAGAGGTCGGAGTGCGCGGTCTCAGGGCTGCTGCTGCAGCGATGGTCGAGAGCGGTGCAGAGGCCTGTCTCAAAGGCTCCGCAGAGGTCGGGGAGGCCGCAGGCGTCGTTGCCGGCGAGGATGGCCCAGCGGCCGGTGGCGGCGTCGTCGACGAAGTGGCCGTCGGCCCGTGCGGTCCAGGGGAGCGCGCCGGCGAAGGTGAACCGCCAGGTGAGCCCGGAGAGCGCGGTATCGGGCATGCGGGCGTCGTCGCGCTCCGCCTTGAAGGAGACCGCATCGAGGCCGTCGGTGGTGGCCTGGTAGCGCCAACGCTCGGGGAGGGCGATGGTTGGTTCGTCCTCCGACCAGGTCGCCGGGCCTGAGGTGGAGACGCAGGTCGTGAAGGAGGCTGTGTTCTCTCCCGGCGCATCTTCGCTGAGGCCGCATTGCAGGCTGGAGATGGCCGCGGTGTTGTCGTTGGAATCGAAGAGCGAGAAGAGCGGGAAGGTGATGTTCCGCTCGAGGTCGCGGGCATGGGTGTAGAGGGAGTATCCGGCGCTGCTGGAGAGGGCGACATGGACGCTGAAACGCTCTCGGCGCGTCGCCCCTGCGGCATCTTTGTCTTCTTCGCGCAGCGCGACGAGCGCGGTTACGACGCCGGCGGCGGGATGGCTGATGCCGAGCTGGCGCCGGTTGGGGTCGCCGGCACTGCCGTCGAGGCGCGAGAGGTGGAGCGTGTCGAAGAAGAGGAGCCCGCGCGAGAGCTGCTCGCTGACGACAAGGACGCGGTCGTCCGGGGTGAGGGTCATGGGTCCCAGGAGGGCGCCACGACTGCGAGATTCTACGGTGTCGTTGGGACCGTAGCAGTCGGTGTCCGCTGGCCAATCGATTGCACCATCACCGTCGTTGTCGAGGCCGTCCGAGCAGGCGGTCGCGGGCTGTTCGGTATCGGCGTCGGCGCTGTGGCAGCCGCCATCCTGGGGCCAGTCGATGGTGCCATCACCGTCGTTGTCGAGGCCGTCGGAGCAGGCGGTGGTGCCGGTTGAGGCGGGTGCGACGGACGCTTGCCCGGGCCGCTCATCCGCGCCGCTGCCTTCAGCGCAGTCGGTGTCGAGTTCGTCGGTGAGGCCGTCGGTGTCGTCGTCGAGGTTGTTGCTGCAGGAGGGGAGCGCGACCCCCGAGCCTTCGACGGCATCGATCGCGTTTCGGCAGCCAGGATCGTTGGCGTCGGTTCTTCCGTCGCCGTTGTTGTCGATGCCATCCGTGCAGGCCGTCACGTCGAGGGGGCCCGATTCGTCGCGCACAAAGCGGAAGCAGGTGGGGTCGCGTCCATCGGCCTGGCCATCGTTGTCGTTGTCGACGCCGTCGCCACAGTTGCCGGAGCCCTCTGGTACGGACTGCCCGCTTCCGTCGGCAGCGAAACCCTTCAGCGGACCCCAGAGGTCGCCGGATTCGTTGCCGTCGCGGGCGATATCCGCGGTGCGCGCGCAGTTCGGGTCGTCGCTGTCGACGAGACCGTCGCCATTGTCGTCCACGCCGTTGATGCAGGACGATGCGTCGTCCACCGCGATATCTCCGTTCTCGTTGTCCGACGGGCCGAAACACTGCGGGTCGTCGGCGTCGGCGCTGCCGTCGCCATCGTCGTCGAAGCCGTCAGAGCAGGAGGGCAGGGTGGTGAGCCTGCCGAGGTGGCAGGGTGCATCGGCGCAGGCGCCGGCGGTGTCGAAGACCTCGATGCCCGAACCGTCTGCCCGCGCGACGAAGAGGCGCCCTGCAGCGGAGAGCGAGATGCTGGCGGGGCCTTCGACGGGGATGCGTGGCCCTGCGGTCCAGGTTGCCTGTTCGGCACAGTCGAGAGGCCTGGTTCCGTCCGCTGCAACGCAGTTCCAGGCGAGCGCGAAGCGCTGCACAACGTTCTCTTGCGGCAGCGTGACCCAGACCTCGTTGCCGCCGCCGGTGGCTGTTGCGATTTCAGCCGGGAGGGAACTTGTGGGCTGCACGTCGGATATCTGGGAGGCGCCGGCCGCATCGAAGGCGACCAGGCCAACCTTGGCCGGCGGTGCGTCGGCGCTGCGCGTCCACTGGTCGTCTGCGAGCAACGCTGCTGCGACCCCGGGGAGGGCGGTTGCGGCGAGGCGCGTGGGCCCACCGTCGAGCGGAATGCCCGTGTTGCCGGGCGTTCCACCACTGAGGTCGATGAAGCGGGGCAGGTCGATGTTCGCGTTCAAGAGCAGAGCGGCGCGAAGACGCGCGTCTGCGACGGCCACCCTGTCGACGGCCTTTGCGCCCAGTTGCGCTTCCGCGCAGTCCGCGCGCCTCGCCGACAGCGAGGTGCCATCCGCGCTTGCGCACCACGACAGGCCTACGGCAGCGCGGGGATCACGG
>CAIWGR010000567.1 GCA_903912275.1 uncultured delta proteobacterium | reverse complement strand
TTTCGCCCACTCGAAGTTGTCGAGCAGCGACCAGGCGAAGTAGCCGTCCACGGGCACGCCCGCATCACGCGCCCGACCCACCGCCGCAATGTGACCGCGGAAGTAGGCCTGACGCTCCACATCGTCGATGACGCCCGCGCCATCCGGCGCTGTGCCATAGGCCGCGCCGTTCTCGGTGATGAGGATGGACTTCGGCCCGTATTCATCGCGGAGGTCGATGAGCAGCTTCTCGAGCGCCTCGGGCACAACCTCCCAGCCCATCTCCGTCGCAACACCCGTCGACTGCACCACCGCCGGCAGGTTCCCCTCCGCCTTCTCGTCGCGGATGATCGCGCGGCTGTAGTAGTTGATGCCGAGGAAGTCGGTCGGGACCGCCATGGCCTCCATGTCGCCAGGCTCCACAAACGGGAGCGGCCCCTCCGGCAGCGCACCTTCGCGCTGGTAGTCGGCAACCTTGTCGGCCGGGTACCCGCGACCGAAGATGGGGTCGAGGTACCAGCGGTTGAAGAAGCCGTCGAACCAGCGGGTGGCCTCCAGATCCGCCGCGCTCTGCGACGCGGGATGCGCGGGGCAGAGGTTGAGCACGATGCCAACGATGGCGCCCGGGCTGTTGGCACGAATCACCGGCACCGCAAGCCCGTGCGACACCATCACATGATGGGCCACCCGCAGCGAGACGCCAATGTTCTTCTCGCCAGGCGCCTGCTCGCCCGTGCCATGCCCCAGATGGGCAATGCACCAGGGCTCGTTGTGGGTCACCCAGTACTTCACCCGGTCGCCCAGCCGCTTCGCCACCACCTCCGCGTAGGCCACGAAGGCCTCCACCGTCGAACGCACCCGCCAGCCGCCCTCATCCTCCAGCGCCTGCGGCAAATCCCAGTGGTAGAGCGTGACCATCGGCTCGATGCCGCGCGCAAGGAGCCCGTCGACGAGCCGGCTGTAGAAGGCCAACCCTGCCTCGTTCACCGCGCCCCGCCCTGTCGGCATCACCCGCGGCCAGGCAATCGAGAAGCGGTAGCTCTTCACCCCCATCCAGGCGAGCAGGTCGAGGTCCTTCTCCCACAGGTGGTAGTGGTCGCAGGCGATGTCGCCATGCGTGCCGTCGGCAATCTTGCCGGGCGTCGCGCAGAAGGTCTCCCAGATGGAGGGGCCTCGCCCGTCGGTCGTCGTCGCCCCCTCAATCTGGAACGAAGAGGTGGCGGCGCCCCAAAGAAAGCTGCTCGGGAACTGGGTCATGGTTCGGTGCTGGTGGGTGGTGAGGTAACAAGATGGCAGGCGACGCGGTGGCCGAGCCCGATGAGCGCGGTCTCTGGCGCCCGGGCGCAGGCCGCGACAGCGTGTGGGCAGCGGGGCGCGAAGGGGCAGCCGGTCACGGCGGGAGGGCGACCGCCGCCGGCTGCAGCAGGCGTCGAGAGGAACCGGCCGTCGCCATGCGGCAGCGCCGCAAGCAGCGACTGGGTGTAGGGGTGGCGCGGATGCCGGAGCACCTCGTCGGCCGGCCCCGTCTCCACAATGTGGCCCGCGTAGAGCACCGCCATCCGGTCCGCCAGCGCACGCGCCGCGGTGAGGTCATGCGTGATGAGCAGCACGCCCAAACCGCGCTCGCGGCGCAGCCGACCGAGCAGCTCCAAGACCCCCTGCCGCGTCGCCACATCGAGCATCGAGGTCGGCTCGTCCGCCAGCAGCAGCTGCGGCTCCACCGCCAGCGCTCGGGCGATGGCAACCCGCTGCCGCTCACCGCCGGAGAGCTCATGGGGGAACTTTTCCGCCACCTGCGCGCCCGGCGCCAGCCCTACCTCTTCGAGCAGCGCCGCAACCCGCGCCCGCACCTCGCCCCGCTTCGCACGACCATGCAGCAGCAGCGACCGCGCGATCGGATAGCCCACCCGATGCGCGGGATTGAGCGACCCAAACGGGTCCTGAAAAATCATCTGTACCTGCGCCCGCGCCGCTCG
>CAIWGR010000566.1 GCA_903912275.1 uncultured delta proteobacterium | reverse complement strand
CGGCGTTCGCCCGAAGCGCAAAGGTCAGCGCGCCGCTGCCCGCTCCGACGACCATCGTCGAGCCGGGCGCGATGCCGCCCGAGAGCAGCGTCTTCGCGAGCGGGTTCTGCAGGTGATGGATGATCGCCCGCTTCAGCGGACGGGCGCCATACATGGGGTCGAACCCCTCCTCTGCCAGGAACTCCAGTGCGTCTTCGGTCAGCTCCAGCCGGATGTCCCGGGCCTCGAGCCGCGAAACCAGCGCCTTCACCTGAATCCGCACGATGCTGTCCATCTGGAGCCGCGACAGCGAGTGGAAGATGACCGTCTCATCCAGGCGATTCAGCAGCTCGGGCCGGAAGGTCTCCGACAGCGCCTGCTGCACCGCCACCGCAATCGCCTTGTCGTCGCCGGCCAGCTCCAAGATCTGCTGGCTGCCCACATTGGAGGTCATGATGATGACCGCATTCTTGAAGTCGACCGTCCGCCCCTTCGCGTCGGTCAGCCGACCATCATCAAGGACCTGCAACAGGATGTTGGTCACATCCCTGTGCGCCTTCTCAATCTCATCGAGCAGGATGACCGCGTAGGGCCGCCGGCGCACCGCCTCTGTCAGCTGGCCGCCCTCGTCATAGCCCACATAGCCGGGCGGCGCTCCGATGAGCCGAGCCACCGCATGCTTCTCCATGTACTCCGACATGTCGATGCGGACGAGCGCCGACTCGTCGTCAAACAGGAAGGCTGCGAGCGCCTTGGCCAGCTCGGTCTTGCCCACGCCGGTGGGCCCAAGGAAGAGCATGCTCCCGATGGGGCGGTTGGGATCGCCAAGCCCGCTCCGCGAGCGGCGCACCGCATCGGCCACCGCGGAAATCGCATGCTCCTGGCCCACAACCCGCTCCCGCAGACGGCTCTCCATCTCCAGCAATTTCTCCTGCTCCGACTCCACCATCCGCGTCACCGGGATGCCCGTCCAGCGCGCCACGACCGCCGCCACATCTTCGGCTGTCACCTGCTCGCGCAGGTAGCTCTTTCCGCCTGCACGCAGCGCCGCCAGCGCGGCGTCGGCCTCGGCAATCTGCTTCTCTATCGTCGGGATCTCCCCGTATTGCAGCCGCGCTGCGGCCTCGAGCTCCCCGCGGCGTGCCGCCGCCTCCCGCTCGTAGCGCTTCTGCTCGAGCAATGCGCTCGCCTCGCGCCGCGCCGCGTGCATCGACTTCTCCTGCTGCCAGACAACCTTCTTGGAGGCCGCTGAGGCACGCAGGTCGGCAATCTCATGCTCTGCCGCCTGCAGGCGATCATGCGAGGCCTTGTCATCCTCGTTCCGCAGCGCCTCCCGCTCAATCTCGAGCGAGATCAGCCGCCGCTCCAGATCGTCGATCTCGCTCGGCATGCTCTCGGTCTCCATCTTCATCCGGGCTGCAGCCTCATCCATGAGGTCGATGGCCTTGTCCGGGAGGAAGCGGTCGGCGATGTAGCGGTTCGACAGCGTCGCGGCCGCCACCAGTGCGCCGTCGGAGATGCGCAGACCGTGGTGTACCTCATACCGCTCCTTGAGGCCGCGGAGGATGGTGATGGTGTCGGGCACCGTCGGCTCGCCCACGAAGACGGGCTGGAACCGGCGCTCCAGCGCGGCATCCTTCTCGATGTACTTCTGGTACTCCTTGAGCGTCGTCGCACCCAAGCAGCGGAGCTCGCCGCGGGCCAGCGCTGGCTTGAGCATGTTGCTCGCATCCATCGACCCCTCGGCCGCGCCCGCACCGACGATGGTGTGGAGCTCGTCCACAAAGAGAATGACCTCGCCGGCCGCCGCGGTGACTTCGGCAAGCACCGCCTTGAGCCGGTCTTCAAACTCACCACGGTACTTGGCACCCGCCACGAGCGAACCCAGGTCGAGGCTCAGCAGCCGCTTGCTCCGAAGGCTCTCCGGCACATCTCCGCTGGCGATACGCTGCGCGATGCCCTCCACGATGGCCGTCTTGCCCACACCTGGCTCGCCGATGAGAACCGGGTTGTTCTTCGTCCGCCGGCTCAGCACCTGCAGCGAACGCCGAATCTCCTCATCGCGCCCGACGACCGGGTCGAGCTTGCCTGTCCGTGCCGCCTCCGTGAGGTCGCGGGCATACTTCGCAAGCGCCTGAAACTTCGACTCGGGCTGATCATCCACCACCCGCTGGCTCCCGCGCAGGTCGAGGATGGCTTTGCGGAGAATCTCCGCGTTGAGCCTGTGGCTGCGAAGCAGCTTAGAGACCGCGCTATCGGCCTCGAGCAGGCCGAAGAAGAGATGCTCCACCGACACATGGGTGTCGTGCATACGGTCGGCCTCCTGTTGGGCGATCGCAAAGGCCTTGTCGAGCGCGGCCGTGAGTCCGCGCTGCAGGTCTCCAGAGGCTTTGGGCAGCTTCGCCAGCTGGCCCTCGGCGTCGCGGAGCAACGCGTCCACCGAGAGACTGAGGTGGCGGGTCAGCGCGGCCGCAAAGCCATCCTCCTGACGGAGCAGCGCGACCAGCAGATGAAGACCGTCAATGCTCGGATGCTGCTGCGTCTGCGCCGCGTCCACCGCTGCTTCGATGGCTTCGCGGGACTTGATCGTGAGCTTCTCTGAACGGATCATAGGACCTCCCTCAAGATGGCTACTGACGGTGCGAATCCGCCCGTCTGCTGCGTCCGGACGGGGCGTCCGGTTTGCTACAGCATTGTGTGTGCCGCCCAGATAGGCGCGAACGCTCCGGCGTCAAACGCGCCGCTGCGGTTCAATCCAGCAGAAGCAGGTCTGCATCGGCCTGACCAACCGTCTGAATCCAGTAGGCCCGGAAGTCCTGCTTGAGCTCCTTCTCAATCTGCCGGATCCGCTCCCGCGAGACACTAAAGGTCTCACCGATCTCCTGCAGGCTCTCCGGCTCATCGTTGGCAACGCGGCGGTCCCAGATGGCCCGCTCCCGGTCGTTCTTGAGGCCAGCCCGGAAGGTTTCGAAGGCGACGCGGATCTGATCCTGCAGCCGCTTCCGAGCGACAGCCTCATCGGGGGCCATCTGCTGGTTGTCGGCAATCACCTCAGCGTAGGTCTTCGAACCCGGCGCGCCGACCGGCGCATCGAACGAGACAGGACGCGCGTTGAGGACCTGACCGACGTCGATGACCTCGCGCTCCTCCACCCCAAGATGGTCGGCGATCTGACGCGTCGTCGGCGACAGGAGCCCCTGGTTCTCGAGCTCCTTGCGGGCCTTCTGCAGGTTGTAGAAGAGCCTGCGACCGGCGCGGGTGTTGCCCACCTTGATGAGCTGCATGGCATTCATCAGGTAGTTGAGGATCATCGCCTTCACCCAGTACTGGGCGTAGGAGGTGAACTTCACTCCGCGGTAGGGATCATAGCGTTTCACCGCCTCCGAAAGGCCGATGTTGCCCTCCTGGATGATCTCCATGAGCTGACCGTTGCGGCGCTGATACTGATGGGCAATCTTCACCACGAGGCGGAGATTGGAGAGGATGAGTGCGCGGGCCGCGTCGATGTCGCCGCTCGCGTGGTAGCGTTCAGCCAGCGCCTGCTGCTTCTCTGCAGGCAGGATTTCTACCTGCTTGAGCTGCGCGAGGTAGGTGGTCAGCGGATCGCTCGAGAAGAGCAGCTCCGACGACGGGGGCGGGAGCACGATGGCCCGCTGCGGGAGCACACGCACGACCGGGTCGGGCGGAAGCAGCAGGGCACTCAGCCCGGCCTCCAGCTCCGCCTCGGTCACCAGTTCCACTTCCTTTGCATCGGCTTCGCCCTCGGTTGCGGGGGACAGCAAAGCCATCAGGTCATCGTTGGCAGAGGAAGAGAAACTAGATTCCATTGCGGCTTCATACATACAGTACCATCCTGGTAAACGGAAACCGACAGGCACCAGCCATCGGGAGACATCTCGTATTCACGGTTTCCGGGTTGCCAAACGCGACCCGATCTTCGTGGTATTCCCCGCCCTCGTCGAAGCGCAGCACGCAGCAAACGCGCTTCTGAAGGGGTGGGAGCCTCAATCTAGACACGGAATTGGGTACTGCAACTGCCGCAATGAATCCCTCTCCGAGCACTGCGGAGCGAGATGGCGGAACAGCCACCGAGCCTGCAGAACTTTCGCAACCTAGCAGAGGTTTCCGATCTGCCAAGTCGCGCCAAGGCCCCCCTGGACCGTTCTGTCTACCCCTATCCCCGGGTCTTTCCAGCGAGGAGGTCGGCGAAGGTGCCGAGCCGCGCCGGCTCGCCCTGCTTGGAGCTCCGGTAGGCCTTGAGCGCTGCCTCTGACTCGGCGTCCTGACCGGAGCGACGCGTCAGCGTGAGCCGCCGACGCTCGGGCTCCACCGCAAGGACCGTTGCCTCGATCGCGCTGCCGGCGGCGAACTTCGCGTGCACCGACTTGTCTTCGCCCTCTGCGAGCTGCGACATCGGGATGAGGCCCGTGATGCCGTTCGGAAGTGTCACAAACAGGCCGAAGCTCTGGATGGACTCGACCGTGCCCTGCACCTTGGTTCCGACCGGGAAGGCTGCAGGAACGCCGGCCCAGGGGTCCTCGGCGAGCGCCTTCATCGACAACGCAATCTGGCGCTTGCGGGGATCGACGTCGACAACCTGCACCTGAACGCGATCGCCGACGGCAACCACCTCAGAGGGGTGAGCGATGCGACGACCAACGGCCATCTCGCTGATGTGGACGAGGCCATCGACGCCGGGCGCGATCTCCACGAAGGCACCGAACTTCTCGAGCTTCGCGACCGTGCCGCTGTAGGTCGAACCGATGGAGAAGGCTGCGATCGCCTCCAGCCAGGGGTCGTTGGTAGCGGCCTTCATCGACAGCTTGATCCGCTTGGAGGGACGACCGTCTTTGGTGACGGAATCCTCAATGCGGAGGATGCGGACGCGGACGGTCGCGCCCATGGAGAGCACGTCGGCCGGGTTGGCGACGCGCGACCAGCCGAGCTCGGAGACATGCACCATGCCCTCGATGCCGCCGAGGTCGACGAAGGCGCCGAACTCGGTGATGCGGGTGACGGTGCCGTCAAGCTCGCTGCCCTCTTCGATTTTGGACATGGTCTCATCGGCCGCGCGGCGGCGCTCGTCGCGGATGAGCTGCGTGCGGGAGACGACCACATTGCGGCCGCCCTCTTCGATGCGGGTGATGAGGAAGCGGTAGCTCTGGCCGACATGCTTGTCGGGCTCGCCGCCGCTCTCAAAGTCGATCTGCGAGAAGGGGCAGAAGCCCTTCACGCCAGGAAGCTGGACCTCGAAGCCGCCCTTGTTGTGCGACAGGACCTTGCCCTCCACGGGGATGCCCTGGTTCTTGGCCTCTTCGAGCATCTCGACAGACTTGATGTTCTTGCCGAGCGCGGTGGAGAGCTTGATGCCGCCGCGGGTGTTGACGACGAAGGACTCGACCTCGTCGCCGATCTTCACGGAGATGTTGCCTTCCTCATCGACGAACTCGGAGGCATCGATGGTGCCCTCGGTCTTGGCGCCGAGGCTGACAAAGATGGTGCCGCGCGCGATGGAGACGATGCGGGCCTTCACCCGGTCGCCGTTGCTGAAGTAGGCGACGGTGGTGTCGGTAGCGCCGAACATGGCCGCGAAGTCGTCGGTCGTCGGGACCTTCTGGTCGGGCGGCGAGGGGTCGCGACGGGGCTCGTGCGCGGGAGCAGCCTCGGCGAGGCGCGGTGCGGGCGCTACGGAGACGGGTGCTGCGGATACGGGAGCGGGCTTCGCGGCTTCCGGTGCGGAAGAAACAGTCTCCGACGGCGTCGCCTGGGGAGCCTCGACCTGCTCGTCCGCGCCTGCAGGAACCTCTGCCTCGTCTGCCCTGCGTCGAATCTTCATGCCCGGCTTGTACTCTTCCACTTCGACCTCCCGTGATGCAGCGTGCGCTCGGAGCGTTGGGCTGCGGCAGGCGGATTACCGAGGCCCATTGTTACTGTAAAGGCGCGCGGGTTCGTGGTAGCCAACAGGGTGACGCTTTGCTGCCAACGAAATCACGGGAGTCCCATGACAATTCGCTTCGCCTGCCGCATCTTCTCACTGCTTCTCTTGACCGCGACGGGGTGCGCGGGCGGCGAGACGGTGGGCACAGCGACCGACGAAGATACCGCGGTCGTGCGCGACACCGGCAGGAGCGACTCGGGGGTAGGCGACACGGGCAGTGTCGACACGGCGAGCGAAGACAGCGCTGTCGACAGCGCGCCAGATACGGCTCCTGACACAGCCGCCGACACGGCGGACGCAATCGGGGGCCCTGTGGCCTGCACGCCCGCGACGGCTGCGACCGTTTGCGGTGATGCTAACGGCTGCTTCGACGGCTTCTGCTGCAACGTGGCCTGCAACCAGGGCTGCGCGCGGTGCGACCTGCCGGGTCGCGAGGGTACCTGCACCCCGCTCGACGCAGGCACGACCTGCCGCGAGGCGTCGAACCTCTGCGATGCGGCAGAGGTCTGCGACGGGCTCTCGGCGGCCTGTCCCGCCGACCGGTTTGCTGGCGCCGGGACGAGCTGCGGTTCGACCGACTCGACCCTCTGCGACGCGCCCGACAGCTGCGACGGGTTTGGCAACTGCGACGCAAACTTCGAGCCCTTCGACACAGCCTGTGGTGGCGGAGACGGCGCCTGCCTGCTCGGCGAGCGGTGCGACGGCTTCGGTGTCTGCGCGAGCGCGGGCCAGAAGCCCGCTGGGACGCTCTGCGGGGATGCGACCAGCAGCCCATGCGACGCACCGGACAGCTGCAACAGCAGCGGTGAGTGTCTGCCCAACTTTGCGCCCGACACCGCCGCTTGTGGCGACCCCGGCAGTTCGCCCTGCGACGCGCCCGACCGGTGCGACGGGCTCGGAGGGTGCGAAGCCCGCCATGTGCCGGTTGGAGCGAGCTGCGGCGACGGCGGGAGTTCGGAATGCGACAGGCCCGACAGTTGCGACGGCGAGGGCGCCTGTATCGCCAACTCGCTGCCTGCCTTCACCGCCTGCGGCGACCCGAGCAGTTCGCCCTGTGACCGGCGCGACAGCTGCGATGGCGCGGGCACCTGCCTCCCGCGTGTCTCACCCGCCGGCGTCGCCTGTGGTTCGAGCGTCTCTACCGAGTGCAACGCCCCGGATGTCTGCGATGGTGCGGGTGGCTGTTCTGCGCAACTGGCGCCGGTGGGGAGCGCCTGCGGGTCGGCGAGCGCGTCGGCCTGCGATGCGCCAGATAGCTGCGACCTGTTCGGACGCTGTGTTGCCAACCTGGCGCCAACCACGGCGGTCTGTCGCCCAGCGGCGAGCGACTGCGATGTAGCCGAACGCTGCGACGGACGCGGAGGCTGCGGCGCCGATGCGCTGCAACCTGGGGGGACCGCCTGCGGCGATCGCACAACGACGGAGTGTGACACACCCGACAGTTGCGATGGTGCTGGTCGCTGCCTCGACAACCCGGTCGCTGCGGGAACGACCTGTGTCGTTGCGAGCAGCCCCTGTGAGGGGGCCGGCTTCTGCGATGGCGGCGGCGCCTGCGGCGGCGGACCGCTGCTGCCTCCCGGAACGCTCTGCGGCTCAAGCGCCGTGAGCGAGTGCGACAACGCCGACAGCTGCAACACACTCGGTGACTGCCAGCCCAACCACCGGGTCGTTGGCTCCGGCTGCGGGGCACTGGCAACGGGGCCTTGTGATGGAGGCGACCTCTGCGATGCGAACGGGGAGTGCTCGCCGAACTTCACGGCAGAGGGCGCAAGCTG
>CAIWGR010000565.1 GCA_903912275.1 uncultured delta proteobacterium | reverse complement strand
CTGGGTGTCGTCGCAGTCGTCGCCATAGGGGCCGGTGCGGAGCACGCGGACGGCGGAGCAGTTGCTTCCGTCGCGGGGGTTGACGGCGGTCACGCCGGAGCCGTCGCAGTCAAAGACCAGGTCGCCGCCGGTGGCGAGCGCGTCGCCATGGCCGTCGTCGTCGCAGTCGCGGACGCTGAGCGAGGCGCGGCCATCAATCTGCGTCTCGCAACCATCTCCCGCGGTTGCAGAGGTGCTGCAGTCGGCGCGGGTCTCGGGGTAGTCGCAGGAGGGCTTGCAGGCCGAGACGTTGCCGAAGGGGCCGCCCTGCCCTGTGACCTTGCAGAAGCGGTGGGAGGCAGCATCGCCCAGACCCTCGCTGCCACCGCAGTCGTTGAAGCAGCCGTTGCAGTGCTCGGCGCCGTAGAGGAGGTTGCCGTCTGCGTCGGTCACGCCAACCTGCTCCTTGTCGTCGCTGATGCCGTTGCAGTTGGCATCGAGATCGGCGGCGCAGGAGCCGGGGAAGGCATGGTCGGGCTCGGCGCCGTCGAAGTAGATCTCTGCGTCGGTGTCGTCGCAGTCAACCGCCGAAGCGCCGCCGGCAGCGGTGCAGCCGCCCAGGCCCACGCCGTCGCCGTCACGGTCGAGACAACTCGTGCAGCTGCCGAGGGTGGGGAAGCAGAAGGTGCCCTCCTTGGGGGTTCCGAGCTGGTCTTCGCCCGTGCCGGGGATGCGGCAGGCAAAGCCGGTGGGGCAGGCGGTAGGGGCGGTGGCATTGCAGGCCACGAGGCAGCGGCCCGCATGCTGATCGGCGGCCTTGCCGGAGTAGGGGGCGTCGTCGATACAGGCCGAGCTGTTCTCACACTTGTCGGTGGCGGAGCAGCTGTCGCAGAAGTCGGGCGAGTAGGCAGCGGCCCGCTCAAAGGGGGGGCGGCAGAGGGAGCCGTAGACGGCTCCGACGGTGAGCTCGCCGGTGTTGGGGACAAAGGGGAGCCCGCTCGCAGGATAGGGAGAGGCGCCCGCATAGACGAGCTGGCAAGACCAGGGGGAGCTGTTGGCGCCCACGCGCAGGCCCAAGGCACAGACCTCGGGGTGGTCTGTACAGCCGAGCGAGCAGACGCCGGCCTTGTTGGCGGGGATGACATCGAAGCCCGGCAGCGTCTTGATGGGCACGGTGATCTGGGTGCCGCCAGGCAGCGCCCGGTTGAGGGTGAGGGCGGTCTGACAGCTTCCCATGCCGTTGGGGCAGTCGAGGGAGGTATTGCAGTAGGAGAAGCTGGTGATGCCAAGGTCGCCCTGGCTACGGGTGCTGCCGGTGGCGTCGAGCGAGAGGATGTCTTCTGCATCCACCCCCGCGTCGGAGTTGGGTGCATCTTCCTTCACATCCTCGGGTGTCGAAACCGCACCGGTGTCTGGCGCAGGGGCAGCAGAGCCCTCTCCGGGCGTAGCCGCGGGCAGATCGGCATCAGGCGCACAACCGGGCGTAGCGAGCAGGAGAGCAGAGAAGAGGAGGGCCGCGCGGGTGGCGCGAGCGAAGGTGAAGACAGACATGGGATCGACTCCGGAAGAGCGTAAGAGCGAGGTTCAGGGTGCCGGCGACCGGCCGCACAAAGGGGCCGGACTAGAGGCTGTTGGCGCAGTCCGAGGTCGAGCTGAAGATGTCTTGGTAGGAGAAGGTCAGACCCAGCTCGATGTCGTCGAGGTTGGCCCAGTTGATGGCCTGGTTGGCGGGCACGGAGGGGTCGATGATGAGGGTGTAGTCGCCCGCCAGCGGCAGGCCGGCGAAGGTGACGTTGGAGGAGCCCATCTCCGAGATTCCCGCGATCGGCGAGGCGGCGCGGCCGGAGACCACAAAGCTCGTCGTGGAGCCGAAGGTGGTGTCGCCCTGGCCGAAGGTCTGCACGTAGGCGTCGACGCCGGGCTGGCAGGAGTAGGTCTGGCTGCTGCCTCCGTAGAGGAGGGTGGCGTAGGGTTGACCGCTGCCGAGGTTGTCGCCGACCAGCTTGAGGGCGATGCCTGCAATCTTTGCGTTGCAGGTGGCGCGGAGGTTACCGAATTCGGTGAGCCCGAGGTTGAAGTTCACCACCATGAGCGCGCTGTTGCTGGCCACCTGGTCGACGGTCTCGGAGACGGTGTAGCGCATGGTCCGGCTGGCCGGGATGCTGCTCTGCATGAGGGTCTGGTTGAAGCGGTCGCCAGGGGTGAGGGTGAAACCGGTGCTCGGATCGACCTGCGGGGTGGTGAGCCCCAGCAGATCGTTGCGGAGCGAGACGGTGCCATCTTGGAGGTTGGTGGCGCCTCCGCACTGGCCCTCGAGGTCGGTGAGGCGGTCTGCGATGGCGCGGAGCTGGTAGGTGTTGCGGGCGAGCAGGATCGACATCCGCTCGTTGTAGAAGGGGCGCACGGCGGCGTATTCGAGGGCCACGAGCCAGTCGTTCATCTTGCGCTTGGCCCGGTCGAGCTCCCGCTCGGCCTCGGTGAGCCCGTTGGCCGCAAAGAAGACGGCCTGGGGGCCGGCCACGAGCTGGGCGATCTGCTGCCGCTGCAGGCGACGCATGACCAGGGTGGCCCGCTCCTGACGGGCCGACTCCGCAATCTGGAAGTAGTGCATCTTGGCCGTCACGAGGTCGTTCAGGCGGGAAAGCCAGTCCTGTTCGCGGTCGAGGAGTTCAGTGGTGCGGTCGAAGACGGCATCCATCTGGCGTTCGTAGGAATCCAGGTCGCGCTCGTAGGCCTCGTTGGTCGCGGCGACGGCACGGATGTGTTCGATGAACTGCTTGCGCTCGAGCTGCGTCTGGGGGTCCCGAATCGACTCAAGCTCCACCGTCCAGAGTTCGATTGCCTCCTCCCGCTGGGCCGTCACATCCGCCAGCCGCTCACGCGCCTCCTTGGTCTCTTTCCAGGCCTCCATCGCACTCTGGAAGGCCTTGAACACGAAGTCCGCCGCGGCAAACAGCGCGGACTTGATCCGGGCGCCGACCTTGATGGCTACCGCGGCTATCTTGCCAACAAGGCTAACCGCACACTTTGCGGCGCCAACCCGCACCGCCAGTCCAACCGTGACATCCGGACAGTCGGAGGCGGCCTCTGTCGTGGTACTCACCGCCTCGCCCGCGCCTCCAATCGCATCCTTGGTGATGTCAGCAACCATGGTCTTCGAGGCAGACAGCGTCGCCTTCACCTTCTTGACGACGGACATCGCGAGCTCGGTCGCATACAGCGCCCTGGCGAGCGTGATCTCGTCGCGCTTTTGCGAGATGTTGGCCCGGGCCGTCTTTTCGCGTGCCGTAAATCGGGTGTTGAGTGCGGCGACATCGGCCTCGAACCGAGCGTCGATGGCATCATTTGCCTCCTCGTTGGCCGCATTCCAGGCGTTGGCCGAGGCGAGGAATGCGGCAGCCGTCTCGGCCTGCTGCAGGGTTGACAGCGTGAAGGCCGTCTTGGCCTCTTCGGTCTTCGTGATCGCCCTTGCGGCGGCGCCGATTTCGACGATGGCGAGCCCGGCTTCGGACGCCTTGGCGGCGCTCTCATAGCCCTCTACGTCGCGCGGGTTGCGGTTTCCGAGCGAGATCTTGGACTGCCGGAAGCCGCAGACGCCCGCCACCCAGGAGCTGTCGCAGAGCGGGTTGGCCGCATCGGCGGGGCGGAGCACATCGCAGCCCACGGGCTGGCCGCAGAGCTCGACGAGCCGCTTCTGGCTCTCGTTCACCGCGTTGTCGAGGCCGGTGAAGAGGTCGGCGTTGCGGATGTCGTTGTCCAGCAGCGTCTGCAGCAGGGTGTCGACCTTCACGGAGGCCTCGTCCACCGCCTCGAGCGCGGCCTGGCGACGCTGCGCGAGCACGCCGCGGCTGGCCTGCTCGGGGTCGAGCGAGGAGGAGACAGCCAGCTCGCCGTCGCGGGCAAAGAGGAGCTCGTTGAAGGTCTGGGTGAGCGCCTCGTAGCGGAGCATGAGGGTGCCGAGGCCAGCCGCTACGGGGGCCGCCTCTGCCCCCTTCCCCGCCTCCTTGTGGAGCTGGATGATGATGGCGGCCGCCCGGTAGAGCTCACCGAGGTAGCTGGCCACCTCGATGGCCTTCACGCGGCGTTCGCCGTCGAGCCGGTAGACCTCGTTCCAGCGCTGCGCGGCGAGCGAGAGCGAGTCAGCGGTGGCCATCCAGGAGCCGACCATGGCGATGAGCAGCCGGTCGCGCTGGTCGATCGCATCCGACGAGTCGGGCACCCGGCTCAGGAAGGCGAAGGTGCTCGGCTTGAGGTAGGTGCGGAGCGCCTCCACGTTGGGGCCCAGGACCCGGATGATGTAGTCGTCCATGAGCTGGGCGTTGAGCTGCGCTGCGGCTGCGCTGGTGATGGCGGTGCTGCCATAGTTGGCGTTCTCGAGCCAGTCGCGGCGCGACTCGGTGTCGACGAAGAAGGCGCCGAGCTGGGGGCCGCCCGT
>CAIWGR010000564.1 GCA_903912275.1 uncultured delta proteobacterium | reverse complement strand
GCCGCGTCCAGCGGACCGGCAACAGCGGCTGGCCCACCGAACGAAGGTGCTGCAACCACAGGTGCTGCGACCACAGGAGCAGCGACCACAGGAGCAACGACCACAGGAGCTGCAACCACAGGAGCTGCGACCACAGGCGCGGCGACCACAGGCGCAGCGACCACAGGAGCTGCAACCAAGTGAGCCGCCAACGCGGGATCAGGAGCAACGACCGGCGAAGGCAACGCGGTGAGCACCGACGTGCCTGCCGCATCGGGTGGCAACTTGGCAGAGAGCGCGACCGCAGCCGCGCAGTTTGGATCGATCTCCAGCGCCTCGGCAACCTTCACGCGCGCCGCAGAGGGATTGCCAAGATGGCTAAACTGAACCTCCGCAACCTCGGCGATCAGTGCCGCCTTCGCTGAGGCATCTCCCGCAAGTTTCTCCTCTGCTCCCAAGAAGGTGACAACCTTCTCCCAGTTGCCGGCGGCGGCAAAGAGCAACCGGCCGCGACGGAAGGCCTCTGCGTGCGTCGGATCGAGCTCAGCCGCCCGCTTGAAGGCGGCGATCGCAGACTTCGCATCCTGCTTGTGCGTCTCGAACACGCCACCCTGCGCGACAACAAGCCGGCTCTTGGCGCTCGGCGCCGCGACCGCAGTCTCAGCATCCTCCAGCGCACCCAGAACCACATCCCAATCTTCCGAACTCTCCACACTCGCAATCACAGCCGCAGCGAAGGCGGCAGCATCGGAGGAGCGCGTCAGTGCCTCGTTGAGAAGTGCGTCTGCCGTCGCCGAGTCATCCAAACCCAGACGTGAGCGGTAGGCCGAGCGGGCGAGCAGACGAGCTGCAGCGGCCCCATCGGTCAGCCGGCGCGCGTGAATCGGAATCTCGCGGACCACCGTCTCCCAGTCCGCTTCGCTGCTCCACGCCAAGTCCAGTTCATCAATCAACTCGACCTGCTGAGGGCGGGCGGCGAGATCTGAGAGCAGTTTCGCAATTTGGTTCGACATCATCTTCACTTGGGCGAGGACACAGGGTCGGGAGACCCCGTCTCATACTATCTGAAATCGGATAACACAGCCTATCGGTGTGCTAGTTCGCCTTGAGGAGCTCAAGCCGTGCAATGCGGTCGCGAATCGCCGCGCATCGCGCGGCCTCCGTCGCAACCTTACAACTCACCAACGCGCGGCTCAGCGCAGCAACCGCGTAGCGGCGCGCCCCCTGATCCCCCGTTGCATCAAACCGGCGACCGTAGGCAACGCCCAGATTGTAGGGCGTGCTCGGACTCGTATCGCCGGCCTCGAAACCTTTGGAGAGCAGCGAGATCGCCCGGTCGGTATCACCCGACGAGAGGGCCGCGTATCCTGCCGCAGACAGAAGGGCCGTAGCGCCGCTATTGTTCGCAAGCCCGTTATCGAACACCGCGCGCGAGTCAGCAAACCGACCGTAGCGCGCGTACAGCGAGCCGAGCGAGACGTAAGCCTGAGGCAGATAGCCGTCTGCAACAATCGCGGCGTTGTACCGAGACGCGGCTTCGAGCGGCTTGTCGGCCGCCTCCAGGAGCTGCCCCAGGTGCAGAAGCGAGAGTGCGTGGCCGGCGTTGATCTTCAACGCTTCGCTGAAGGCCGCTTCGGCCTGCGCCGACTTGCCGAGGTCCTGCAGCGCAACGCCCAGGTAGTAGTGCGCGGAGACGTCCGTCGGCAGCAGCTTCGCAGCCCGCTCCAGCGAACCCACCGCCTCCGACGGATTCCGATAGTGCTGCAGCTGAAGCACGCCGCGGTTGAGATGCGCTTCTCCGCAGTCTGGACAGATGGTTGCGGCCTCGGCGAAGAGCTTCTCCGCCTCGAACTCGCCGTTCTCGCCTGCTACCGCGAGCCCCTTCTCCACCAACTGAAGCGCCTCAGCCCGCTTGGCGTCGCACCCCCCAAAAAGAGGGCCTGCCAGACAGACCAGAAGCAAACACCAACCAAACCGCATGGAGCGCTCTCCCGAAGAAGCCTGCGCCAAGGAGCGCGGCACATTCCAACTCAATGCGAACTCTACCCGCTGCAAAACCATCGGCAAGCGGGGACTGAACTTTCCCCGCCACCAACAAATCGGCTGCCATGAAGGCAGGCAGGACAGCCTAACCGCCGGCCGTGAAGATCCACGGGTAGGAAACGCGGACCGTTCCACCACCTCTCGGCTCCGGGAACCGCCACTGCCTGACGCGACGCTGAACGCAGGCATGGACCGCATCGTTCTTCAGCGTAGACGCCTTCAGTTTGGTTCCACCGACCGCGCCATCAGGACCGATGACGAACTCCACATCGATGCGGCCTTGCAGGTCCGGCAACTTCTGAAGTTCCGTCTCATAACAGGCAACAATCTCCCGCCGATGCTCTGTGATCACCCGGCGGACGATGTCCATGTCGAGCGCGCCCGAAAGCGTAAACGGCTGCGTCGAAACCACTGGCGTGCGAGCCTTGCGGTCAGACACCGAGCGGAGATTTCCGCCAACATTTCCGCCGCCAGAACGACCCACACCGATCGGCCCGCCGCCTACGCCCGTCGATAGACGGCCGCCTGCACCGGCGAGACCACCACCAAACTTGCCAAGACCGCCCTGACCGTAGCTCTGGCCCAGGCCGGTGTCGCTCACGCCGCCAATCGCCTCAAGCTCTGCAACGCCGGCCGCGGCATCGCCACCGAAGACATTCGAGGGGCCCAGCTGGTTCAGCACATCAACCGCGCCGCGATTCATCGCCTCGTCGCGCGCCTCGGCACGGGCGAGCTCGGTGACCTCTTCCGGCTTATCCTTCGGCTTGTCCTCGGGCTTGCTCTTATCAGCCTTCTCGGCACCCTTGTCGGCCTTCTTGTCGGCCTCCTGCTTCTCCTTCAGCCACTCAGGCTTCTCTTCCGGCTTCTTCTCCTCCGGCTTCACGAGCAACATCTGAACGTAGCGGTTCAGCTGCGCCTCGCGCTCCATGGCCAGTTCGCCAACCTCGGGGGGCATCAACAGCGACACCAGGATGAGGCCGCCCTGAATGAGCGTCGAAACCGCCAGCGCAAGTCCGGCTGCTCGCCAGTCACGCTTGATGGGGAAGACAAACTTCGGGACCTCGCTCCGGCGGAAGAAGAAGACCAGCTCCCCCATCACAATCCGAGCGCGCGTCTCCCGCGTCAGCGCCAGTTTCCATACAGCGCCAGCCTGCGTCGCCCGGCCCGACGCCATCGCCTCTGCAGGCGTGAAGTGGTTGTCGCCAACCCACAACTCGCCCTCCATCCCCTCGCGGAGCAGAAGAACCGGCTCGCCGCTCGAAACTTCGATCAGGGTGATTTCGCCGCCGGGGATCAGCTCCGACTCAATCTGGAACTGACAATCCGCCCCTGAACCCACCTTCAGCGTCGTCGGCGGCTGGTACAGATCGTCCACGATGACGAGATCGCGGAAGAGCATCGCTGCTTCGACCGAACCGTCCGAATTCTCCGCGCGACGCAGGAAGCGGCGCGTGTAGATCTCGTCGTCTGTCTCCACCACCGCCGTCTGCGCGTCGCCGCCGGCACCGCCGGCACCGCTCCGCTCACCCACCTCATGGAAGCGGATAACCAGCTCGTAGCCGCCTACCCCAATCCGGTCGCCGTGCGAAAGCTTCTGCTTGTTCACACGCTGACCGCCGACCGTCGTGCCCTTGCCCGAGCCGAGGTCGATGACGAAAACGTCGTCACCCGTCACCTCGACCACCGCATGCACACGGCTCACATTCACATCATCCAGGAAGAGGTGCGACTTGGCATGGCTGCCAATCTTCACAACATCCTGCTCCAACCGCTCCGTCCGCTCGTGCGTGCCGTCACGGTAGATTTCAAAAATCAACAGTCTCGATTCAGACATCGTTCATCCTCAGGTTCGAACGCCCGCTCTCGCCGAACACGCTCAGAAGCGCTCTACCGACTGCACCATCTCCGTCACAAAATCCTTCCGGATCTTGATGAGGCTCGACTCCTTGCCACGCCGAAGACCGGTCACCGTCTCCTGGTCCGGACGGACCAGCGTGCCGGTGACAACATCTTCTTCGAAGTTGAAGTTGGTCTCCTTCTGCGTCTCCTCGGCCGAGGCCGTAGAGGCGAGCAGAAACAGCCCAGCAACCATGCTCCAAATCATCTTTTGATTCATCGTTCACTCCCTTCGACGGAATGCCGCGTTACTTCGACACCGGCGTTTGCTCAAAGTTCCTGACTAACCTCCCGAACCCTCGGGTGCGGGCTCGACCGCTGGCGCGGGCTCTGCCGCAGGCTCGACCGCTGGCGCAGGCGCGGGCTCTGCCGCAGGCTCGACAGCTGGCGCGGGCTCCACGGCCGGTGCGGGCTCGGCTGCTGGCGCAGGTGCGGGCTCAGCCGCAGGCTCGACAGCTGGCGCGGGCTCTGCCGCAGGCTCGACCGCTGGCGCAGGCTCGACCGCAGGTGCGGGCTCCACCGCAGGCGCAGGCTCGACCGCAGGTGCGGGCTCAGCCGCCGGTGCGGGCTCAACGCCCTCGAGCATCTCGGGGGCAGCCTCAGGCTCTGGCTCCGGGTCGCCGGCACCGAACTCGATGAGGGTCTTGAGCGCGACGATGCGCTTATCAACATCCTCCATCCGTTCGAAGCGCCCCTTACCTACCGCCGCCTTCAACTTCTCGAAGGTCGCGACCGCCTTCGGGTAGTCGCCGCTCAACTCCTGCTGCAGGATGGCCAAGTTGTAGAGCGTGGCGAAGTCGTTCGGATCCTGCACGAGGAGCTGGTTGTACTGCGCCTCGGCGCCGGCACCATCGTCGAG
>CAIWGR010000563.1 GCA_903912275.1 uncultured delta proteobacterium | reverse complement strand
CCCTGCGGCCTGAACCAGCTCTACTCCATGCGGTATGGCACGCTCCCCATCGTGCGGGCCGTGGGCGGACTGGCCGACACGGTCACCGACTTCACGGAGCCGGGCGCCACGGGGTTCGTCTTCGAAGAGGCGACCGAGGCTGCCGTGGCGATGGCGTTGGATCGCGCGCTGGTTGCTTTCGAGCAACAAGGGGCTTGGCAGAAGGCGATAGACCGTGCCATGAGAAGGCCCGCCGACTGGCAGGCGCCGGCCGCAGCCTACCTGAAACTGTATTCGAACCTGACAACAAGGTGATCATCGTGAAGAGCAATCTGGAGCGTCTTTCGGAGTTGAATCAGGCGGCTGAGAGTGGCGGCGGCGCAGACCGCATCGCCAAGCAGCACAAGGCGGGCAAGCTGACGGCGCGTGAGCGCATCGACCTACTGCTCGACCCCGGCACCTTCGTCGAGACCGACAAGCTCAAGACCCATCGCTGCAACGACTTCGAGATGGCGGAGCAGCGCATCCCGGGCGACGGCGTCGTGACCGGCTATGGCCGCGTCGACGGCCGCATCGTCTATGTCTTCGCGCAGGACTTCACCGTCTTCGGCGGCTCGCTCTCGGGCGCCTTTGCCGAGAAGATCTGCAAGATCATGGACCTGGCGATGAAGACGGGCGCGCCCGTTATCGGCCTCAACGACTCGGGCGGCGCCCGCATCCAGGAGGGCGTCGTCAGCCTCGCCGGCTACGCCGACATCTTCACCCGCAACGTGCTTGCGAGCGGCGTCATCCCGCAGATTTCGGCCATCATGGGGCCCTGCGCCGGCGGCGCGGTCTACTCGCCCGTCATCACCGACCTCATCTTCATGGTCGAGAAGACCAGCTACATGTTCATCACCGGCCCGGACGTCATCAAGACCGTCACGAGCGAAGATGTGACCATGGAGCAGCTCGGCGGCGCGAGCGTCCACAACGAGATCAGCGGCGTGGCCCACTTCCAGGATGTGTCGGAGGCGGCCACCATCGCCCGCATCCGCACGGTGCTCAGCTACCTGCCCTCGAACAACCTCACCGAGGCACCCCGCTTCGCCACCTCCGACCCTTCGGACCGGGCCGACGCCGAGCTCAACACGCTCGTGCCCACCGACTCGAACAAGCCCTACGAGATGCGCGACCTGCTGAAACGGGTCGTGGACGACGGCATCTTCTTTGAGGTCCACGAGCACTACGCCCCCAACATCGTCTGCGGCTTTGCCCGCCTCGGCGGCCGGAGCGTGGGCATCGTCGCCAATAACCCCGTCCACCTCGCCGGCTGCCTCGACATCGATGCGAGCGTGAAGGCGGCCCGCTTCGTGCGGCTCTGCGACTGCTTCAACATCCCCGTCGTGACCTTCGTCGACGTGCCCGGCTTCCTGCCCGGCGTGAAGCAGGAGTATGGCGGCATCATCCGCCACGGCGCCAAGCTGCTCTACGCCTACGCCGAGGCGACGGTGCCGAAGATTACGGTCATCACGCGCAAGGCCTACGGCGGCGCCTACGACGTCATGGCCTCCAAGCACCTGCGGGCCGACCTGAACTTCGCCTACCCGACCGCAGAGGTCGCGGTCATGGGGCCCGACGGCGCGGTCAACATCGTCTACCGCAAGCAGATTGCCGAGGCGGCCGACCCGGTCGCCGCGCGCAAAGAGTACATCGAGAAGTACAAGGAGCTCTTCGCTAACCCCTTCAAGGTTGCAGAGCTCGGCTACATCGACGCCATCATCACGCCGTCGGACACGCGGAAGCGGCTCATCGAGGCGCTCGAACTGCTCGCCAACAAGCGGGACGAGAACCCGCCCAAGAAGCACGGCAACATCCCGCTCTAAGCGGCGCTCAGCTGTTCTCGCGGGTGTCTTTGCGGCCCGAGAGCAGCTCGAAGATGTCGGCGTAGGCGTAATGGTTGGGGCCGCGGTCGATGCCCTCGCAGCGGCCCTTCTCCGACTCCCAGTCTGCGCGGCTCTGGAGCAGCTCCGGCCAGAAGGGGTAGGTGCGGCACTGCGCCGGTTTGACGGCCTGGATGGAGCAGCCGTCGGGCCCGAGCAACGGGCAGGCCTGGTCGGCGGGCACATCGATGACTTCGTCAGCGCCCGACGCCCGCCAGATGGTGGCGGCCTGTGCGGCAAGCGGCGTGCCGCTGATGGCTGCGAGCGCCTGCGACTTCTCCTCCTGGGTGAACCAGACTTCACCGGGCCCGCGACAGCAGAGGCCACAGCGGGTGCAGGTGAAGTCGAGCCCGCCGCCGCGGGTCCAGCGGCCGGGCGCGGTCACGGCTTGCGGCTCCCGCCGAGCCGGATGCTGCCTTTGGTCCCGCCGAGGGGTGCAGGCCCGACGCTGCGGATGGTGGCGAGCGCGGTCGCGTCGGCCTCGGTAATCGGCAGGGTGACCTCGCTGAGCTCGCGGTGGGCGAGGCGGGCAGTCTGGAGGTCGCGGGAGGTGCCGCCGAGCGCTGGAGCGACGGTTACCTCGGTGACCTCACGGAGGGTGTAGGGCGGCCTGTTGGTGTCGATGGTCGCAGCGACCTGGAAGATACCGGCGGGCACCTGGGTACCGCCGTCCGTGCAGAGGTTGATGCGGGCAGAGGCCGGATTGGCGGGGTCGCCGGCGGAGATCTGGGGATTGCCGCCCTTGGGCGGCATCGCGAAGCCGGTCGCGAGGGCAGCCACCTGGTTGGCCTTGATGGTGACGACGGCGGGCAGGCCGTTGAAGACGACCTGGGTCTCGCCGACGGGCAGCTGAAGCGCGCCCTGCTCGGCATGCTCTGTCTGGCTGTTGGACTGAGCCATCTTGGCAACGCCGGCGGCGTCCCGTTCAAAGACCGTGAGGTCGGCGAACCAGGGTTCGCAGTCCACGCGGGGCTGCTCCTCGCGGTCGACCGCGGTCACGCTCACCCAGCCGGTGGGGATGACGCTGGTCTTGCCGAGTTCGACGCGGAACTTGGAGACGCGGAGCCCCGTGCGGGTGCGGGCGACCTCTGCGAAGTAGGTGCCCGGGGGGAGCGCGACCTCCACGCCCGGCTCGTAGGAGCCGGCCGCCGCGCCGGTGCTGAAGGGGGTGCCGTCCTCACGATAGATGAAGAGCCGCGCCGTGGAGCCGCCCTTTGGGAGCAGCCCGTTGGCGGGGGCACGGATGGCCGCGAAGCCTGTCGCCTCGGGGGCGTCGGGCTCGTCATCGAAGCGGCTGCCGGCCTGCGCGGGGAGCGGAAGCAGGAGCAGGAGCGCAAGCGCGGTTCTCTTCATGGTACCCTCGTCGCGAATGAAGTGCCCCAACCCTCTAGGCGAGCGGGCGTGGGAGGCAACTCCGACTCACTCCCACTCGATGGTGGCGGGGGGCTTGCTGGAGATGTCGTAGGTGACGCGGTTGATGCCGCGGACCTCGTTGATGATGCGGCTGGAGACCTTCTTGAGCAGCGCGTAGGGCAGTTCGGCCCAGTCGGCGGTCATGAAGTCGCTCGTCTCCACGGCCCGGAGGGCGACCACGTAATCGTAGGTGCGGCCGTCGCCCATGACGCCCACGCTCTTGACCGGCAGGAAGACGGCGAAGGCCTGGCTCGTCAGGTCATACCACGACCTGCCCGTCACCGGGTCGATGGTGGCGCGGAGCTCGGAGATGAAGATGTCGTCGGCGCGGCGAAGCAGGTCGGCAAAGTCGCGACGGACCTCGCCGAGGATTCGGACGCCGAGGCCTGGGCCAGGGAAGGGGTGGCGGTAGACCATCTCGCGCGGGAGGCCGAGCGTGACGCCAAGCTCGCGGACCTCGTCCTTGAAGAGTTCGCGAAGGGGTTCGAGGAGCTTGAGACCGAGCGTCTCGGGCAGACCGCCAACGTTGTGGTGGCTCTTGATGGTGGCCTTCTTGGACTTGGAGCCGCCGCTCTCGACCACGTCGGGGTAGATGGTGCCCTGTGCCAGCCAGCGGGCGTTGGGCCGCTTGGCCGCTTCGCGCTGGAAGACCTCGACAAACTCGCGGCCGATGATTTTGCGCTTCTGCTCGGGGTCGGTGACGCCGGCGAGGTGGCCGAGGAAGGTGTCGCTGGCGTCGACGTGAATGACGCGGGCCTCGAGCCGGCCGACGAACATCTGCATCACGGACTCTGCCTCGCCGAGTCGGAGCAGGCCGTGGTCGACGAAGACGCAGGTGAGCTGGTCGCCGATGGCGCGGTGGATGAGCGCGGCTGCGACGCTTGAATCGACGCCGCCGGAGAGGCCGAGGATGACCTCATCGGAGCCGACCTGCTGGCGGATGCGGGCGACGGCCTCTTCCACGAAGTTGCCCATGAGCCAGTCGCCGCCGCAACCGCAGATCTGACGGACGAAGCGGTGGAGGATGGCGGCACCCTGGTGGGTGTGGGTGACCTCGGGGTGGAACTGGAGCGCGTAGAAGCGGCGGCTCTCGTCGGCCATGCCGGCGATCGGGCAGCTCGGGGTGCTGGCCATGAGCTTGAAGCCGGGCGGCAGGTCGGTGACCTTGTCGCCGTGGCTCATCCAGACGCGGAGCATGCCGTGGCCCTGCTCGGTGGTGAAGTCTGCGACGTCGCGCAGGAGCTCCGTGTGGCCATGGGCCCGGACCTCGGCGTAGCCGAACTCGCGGCGGTCGCTCCAGGAGACGGTGCCGCCGAGCTGCACGGCCATGGTCTGCATGCCGTAGCAGATGCCGAGGACGGGGATGCCGAGCTCGAAGACGGCGGACGGTGCGCGGAGCTGGTGGTCTTCGTAGGTGGAGGCGTGGCTCCCCGAGAGGATGATTCCGCGGGGGTTGAGTTCGGCCAGCTTTTCGTTGGAGATATCGGAGGGATAGATCTCGCAATACACCGCCGCTTCACGCACTCTTCTTGCAATGAGTTGGGTGACTTGCGACCCGAAGTCGAGAATAAGAATTCCATTCTGAAGATGGCTCATCGCTAGCCCATCCCCGAGCCGCCCGGCATCGACTTGTAGTTGGGTGCCTCTTTGGTCACGAAGACATCGTGGACGTGGCTCTCGCGCAGGCCGGCGCTGGTGATGCGAACGAACTCCGCGGTACGCTGTAAGTCTTCGATGGTCCGCGCGCCGCAGTAGCCCATGCCCGAGCGGATCCCGCCAACGAGCTGAAAGATGTTGTCGGCCAACGGTCCGCGGTAGGCGACCATGCCCTCGATGCCCTCGGGCACGAACTTGCGCGACTCGCGCACATCGCCCTGCGAGTAGCGGTCGGCGGAGCCCTGGCCCATGGCGCCGAGCGAGCCCATGCCGCGGTAGGTCTTGTAGGAGCGGCCCTGGTAGAGGACCTGGTCACCGGGCGACTCGGAGGTGCCGGCAAAGAGGCTGCCGATCATGATGCTGCTTGCGCCGGCCGCGAGCGCCTTGACGATGTCGCCGGAGAACTTGATGCCGCCGTCTGCGATGACGGGAACGCCGTGCTTGGCGGCCTCGGTGGCGCAGTCGTCGATGGCGGTGACCTGCGGAACGCCCACTCCGGCGACGACGCGGGTGGTGCAGATGGAGCCGGGGCCGATGCCGACTTTGACTGCGTCTGCGCCTGCCTCGATGAGGGCGCGGGTGCCGGCGGCGGTGGCCACGTTGCCGGCGATGATCTGGAGGTTGGGGTAGCGGGCGCGGATGGCGGCGACGGTCTCGACGACCCGCACGCTGTGACCGTGTGCGGTGTCGACGGCGACCACATCAACGCCGGCCTCGACAAGTGCGGCGAGCCTAGCTTCCGTGTCGGGCGAGACGCCGATGGCGGCGCCAACCAGGAGGCGGCCCATGCTGTCTTTGACGGCGCTGGGGTAGATTTCGGCCTGCTCAATGTCTTTGACGGTGATCAGCCCTTCAAGATGGCCGGCCGCGTCGACGAGCAGGAGCTTCTCGATGCGGTGCTTCTGGAGCATCTGCATCGCGTCGGTCATCGCGATGCCAACATGGGCCGTCACAAGGTCGCGGGTCATCGACTCGGCGACGGTCTTGGTGAGGTCCTTCTCGAAGCGGAGGTCGCGGTTGGTGACGATGCCGACCAGGCGGCCGCCGT
>CAIWGR010000562.1 GCA_903912275.1 uncultured delta proteobacterium | reverse complement strand
TGGTTTCGGTTCTCGTTCGCTCTGGTTCTGGTTGCCGGTTTGGCCTCGGCCTGCGCGCCTGTTCGCGCAGAGGCCCCGCGGCCCGTGCGGACTGCGGAGGTGAAGCGGCCGCGCAATGTCATCCTCTTCATCGGCGATGGCATGGGGCCGCAGCAGATTGGGCTGTTTGAACTGTGGGCGCGCGAGGCTGCGACCTCGAAGTATCCCGGTCGGGAGACGAACTACAGGTCGCTCGCCAATCGGGGTTGGATGGGGCTCTCACTCCACTCGCCGTCGGGCGCGCTCGTGGTGGACTCTGCCTGCTCTGCGACGCAGCTCGCCACCGGTCAGCCGGCTCCTTCAGAGGTGCTCGGCCTGAACGCGCGGGGTGACCGTGCGTTGACGGTGCTGGAGGCTGCGCACGCTGCGGGCAAGGCGACGGGGCTCGTCTCTGACACCCGCATCACCCATGCCACGCCGGGTGCCTTCGTGGCGCATGTGCCGCACCGCTCCATGGAGACGCTGATTGCCGAGCAGGTGGTGGCCTCGGGCGCCGATGTGATGCTCTCCGGCGGTGGGCAGTTCTTCGCGCCGAAGGGTGCAGATCGGAGCTGGTCTGGAGGCGCCTACGACCCCGGTTCCAAGCGGAGCGATGGGCGTGATTTGGCGGCGGAGGCGCGCGCTGCTGGCTACACGGTAGCCTTCGACATTGACGGTTTGGAGGGTGCAGGTCCGCGCGTGTTGGGCCTCTTCTCGAAGAGCGGGATGAGCGACGCTTTTGGCGATCGCAGGGTGCGCGAAACGGGTGACACAACGGGGTCGCGGGAGCCCACGCTGGCCGAGATGACGCATGCGGCGCTGATGCGGCTGGAGGGCGATCCGGACGGCTTCTTCCTCATGGTGGAGTCGGGCCAGATTGACTGGGCTGCGCATGCGAACGACGCGGGCTGGATGCTGGCCGAGATGGAGCGGATGGACTCTGCGCTGGCGGTCATCTCGTCCTGGATGAAGGGGCGCGAAGACACCGTGCTTGCGGTGACGGCCGATCACGAGACGGGTGGCTTCGGGCTGAGCTATCACACGCTCGATGTGCCCGCTGCGGTGGAGCTGCCGGGCAACGGGATGATGGGTCAGCCGTTTCATCCTGGATACAATTTTGGGCGGTCCACGACGCTCGATCAGCTCTGGGCGCAGAAGCGGTCGATTGGCTCCGCGATTGAGGGGCTGCCGACGCCGCATGAGGAGCGCGTGGCGGCACTGTCAGAGCGGCTGACGGCGATCACGGGCGTGAGCATCTCTGCGGCAGAGGCGGCGCGGGCGCTCTCGGTCGAGGGCGGCGATGCGGAGCGTTCGAGCGCGGTGAACACGCCGGCGTTTGACCCTGCCGACATTGACCAGCTCTGGCGGGCCTACCGACCGAGCGAGCGGGACCGGGTGTCGGCGATGGCATCGCGTGCGCTCGATGATCGGCGGGGTGTGGTCTGGGCGACCGGAACGCACACCCACACGCCGGTGCCGCTCGTGGTCGTGGGGCCGACGGACTTTGTGCCCGGGCTGACCCATCTCACCCACCATGTGCTGGTGGGTCAGGCGCTCTTCGCATGGCTCGGACTGCCGGCTCCGCTGCAGCCGTAGCGGCTCGATTCAGTTCACCGGCGGCGGCGGGAGTTCGGGTGCTGCGGGCTGGTCGGTGAAGGCATCAGGGATGGTCTGCGCGAGCGTGCAGGGCAGTGCGCCGTCTGTGTCTGCAGCAAGGCAGTAGCGGGGCTCGATCGCGCCATCGCCCAGCAGGAAGCGGTAGACCATCTGCTGGAAGGCGGGCATCCAGCGGGTGGCGTAGTGGGCGCCGTTGTCGGGCGAGCGGAGGCCGTTTCCTGCGGGCCAGTTGCCGCGGAGCGCGTCCCACTGAACGAAGGCGGAGCCGGCGAAGGGGAGCGTGCTGACGGAAGGGACGAGGGGCCATGGCTCGGCAGCCGGCGCGAGCAACGGCTGGCCTGTAACGCGGGCGAGATAGCCTGCGGAGAGCGTGGGCACCTGTGCGTCGCCCAGCGAGACAGACCAGAGTGCGCGGCGGTTGGCAGGAGCACCAACGAGCGGCTCGGCGATGACATGTTCGGCGAAGGTGAGTGGGTCGGAGAGGTCCCAGAGGCTCTGCGACATCGCGAAGATGAGCTGCTGCTGCGCGCGGTCCGGGTAGTTTCGGTTGATGAGGGTGAGGAAGGCAGCGAAGTTGGAGGAGCGGTTGAGGAGCATGGACCAGCCGCCGCCGGGAACGTTGAGCACGGCGCGCTCAATGTCCGGGTTCAGCGCGACCATGGTCGTGCCCATGATGCCGCCGAGCGAGTTGCCGTAGTAGCGGGGCGGGGTGGCGGAGTCGGCGAAGGGGCGGCCGTCGGCCCGCGCGAACCAGGGGTGCTGCGGGATGCCGAGGCGTGCGATGCGGCCTGCGAGGAAGGGCATCATCGCGCCGGCGGCGAGCTTGTCTGTGATGCGTGGGAGGAGCGCGAGGTTGGCGCCGGCAGAGAGCGCGACGGGCAGGTCTGGTTGCGAGAGTCCCCACCAGTCGGTGGCGACGGTGACCGTGCCGAGCAGGGCGGTGAGGTGGGGCATAAGCTCGGCGGCGCCGGGTTCGACGCAGCCCTCGTCGCAGGCGCTGCGGAGCAGGCCGTGGCCGTAAATGAGTGTGGGCGGTGGTGTGGTGGCCGTGAGCGCGGAGGGGGGCACGAGGAGGAGGAAGGGGCGCTCGACGGTTCCGTTCTGATCGAGCGTGCCGGTGGCATCGTTCCAGTTGAGCGTGCCGGCGGCGTCGGCGCTCGTGAGGAAGAGGGGCGCGGTGAAGGTGCCGCGGATGCGGAGGGCCACTTCGGGGTGCATCGCCTTGTAGGTGACGCGCGGGTCGGCGGCGGCCGTGGGCAGTGCGGGGAAGAGCGCTGCGGTCTCTTCGGCGAGTTCGACCTGGGTGATGGTGAAGGGCGGCGCGCCGTCGCCGGCGAAGGCACGGAAGGCCTCGCGCATGACGATGCCGGGCCCCTCCGTCCAGACCTGCGAGGCGGTATCGAAGTGCCAGGCGGCGACGATGGCGCTGCGGTCGACGCCGAGCTCGGTGAGGGTGGTGAGGTCGGTCTGCCAGTCTGTGAGGTGGTCGTCGATGCGGGGGTCGCCGGTGGGCTCGTTGCGGAGCAGGGCGGCCATGGCGGGTGTGGTGCGGAGGCTCTCACCGGCGGTGGAGCGGAGTGCGGTGGTGAGGCCGACAACGAGGCGCTGATGTTCGCGCAGGGGCGTCCAGGGCCGGATGATGAGGGCGGGCGCGGTGCTCGGTGTGGCGTTGGAATCGAGCTCGGCGAAGTAGGGGATGAAGGCTCCTGTCTGCGCGTCTGCGAGCAGGATGGGGAGGTTGGCTGCGAAGGCGAGGGCGGGGCGGGTCTCATCTGGGAGCAGGGCTGCGTCGAGCGCGACGCCAGGGAGCACGACGATGGGTGTGTTTGGCGAGAAGCCGTCGCGCCGGTTCCAGTCGGTGGCAGGGAGGCGATTGCCGCGGGTGTCGGCGGGCATGACCTCGTCGGGGAGGTCGATTCTCCAGCCGGTGCGGGTGCCTGCGGGGGTCTCCCAGTAGGCGGAGGGCCAGGGCGCGAGGCAGTCGGTACCGAGGATGGGCTGGCAGGGTGCGGGGGCCTCTGCGGAGCCGTCGAGGACGTCGTCTATGGTGCCGTCGGAGAGGTCGCTGGTGTCGACGGTTGCATCGGCTGCGGAGCCCTCGCCGGCGTCGGTCTGCGAGGTGTCTGCCTTGCTGCTGCAGGCTGCGAGGAGGAGGGCGAGAGCGGCGAAGCGGAGCAGGGGCTTCATGGTGACCTTCGAGGGCGTGGATGGCGCAATCGTAGTCAGCGGGTGGCGCGTTGTCGTCTTTCGGAGGCGCTGGTCGTTGCGGTGCTGGTCGGGTAGGTCGCTGCGATGCATCCTGTTGCTTCACGCATCGCCTTTGTCGCCGGTGGCCCGCTCTCCATTGTGCTCTCGCTCTGGAGCCGTGTGACGCTGGCGACGGCGCGGCTGGAGGTGACGGGACCGGGGCTCGATGGGCAGGCCATCTTTGTGCACTGGCATGGCTACCTGCCGCTGGTGATGCCGCTGCTGGGGCAACGGCGGGCCTGGCTTCTGACGAGCGCGGCGCCCTACATGGAGGCCATCGCGCGGTGGGCGGAGCGAGGCGGCCTGCAGCTGGTGCGCGGGGCTTCGGGAGAGAACGGTCGCGCCGCGCTGGCGAAGCTGGAGCAGGCGGTGGCGGCGGGCGGTTCGGTGGAGTTGGCGGTGGATGGTCCGGCCGGTCCGCTGCAGGTGGCGAAGCCGGGTTGTGTGACGCTGGCGCTGGCGACGGGCCTGCCGGTTGTGGGCGTTCGCTACCGCGGTTCGATGCAGTTCGTGACGCCGGGCCGGTGGGACAGGCAGGTGCTGGTGCTGCCCTTCAGCAGGGTGAGGGTGGAGACCTTTCTGATCCCGCTCGGTGCTGGGGCGGACGGTGCGACGAATCTGGCGGCTGTGCAGGCAGCCCTGCTCGCGGCAGAGCAAAAAGTTTGACCGAGCCTCGTCCGGCAGGGATTTTGGCGCGACCCTGTAGACCATGGAGGAAGGATGAGGCTGATCGCGATGATTCTGCTTTGCGGCTGTGCGTTCGTTGGCTGCGACGACAAGGAGACCACCCCGGCGGGTGCCGGCTCAGGGTCAGGCGCTGGCGCTGCCAAGGGCACCTTGCGCCTCAAGTTCGTCGAGGTGAAGTGATGTTCGCCA
>CAIWGR010000561.1 GCA_903912275.1 uncultured delta proteobacterium | reverse complement strand
GTCGAGCCCATCTCCAGCATGGGCCCCATCAACATCCTGCCGGCCTGGAACGGCGCCCAGCTCGTCTATACCTCCTTTGCCAGCGGCAACCCCGACCTCGTCACGGGCGGCAGGTCGCTACGAACGCTCTCCGGGCAGCCGGGTCTCAACTCCGGCGCCTCTGTCCGGCCCGGAACGGGCGAGATCGCCCTCACGCTCACCCGCGACGGAAACGCAGAAATCTACATCCTCAACCCCGCCACAGACACGCTCCGGCGCTGTACCAACAACCCCGCCGAAGATGTCTCCGCCTCCTGGTCGCCCGACGGCTCACGCATCGCCTTCGTCTCCGATCGCAGCGGCGGCCCCCAGGTCTTTGTCATGAACGCAGACTGCACCGGCGAGCGCCGACTCACCTTCCGCGGCTCCTACAACACCACCCCCGACTGGTCCCCGCGCGGTGACCTCATCGCCTTCACGGGGCGTGATGGCGTCCGTCAGGACATCTTCACCGTCGAGGTCGAGAGCGGCTTCATTGAGCGCCTCACCCAGGACCAGGGCGACAACGAAGAGCCGAGCTGGTCTCCGGACGGCCAGTTCCTCGTCTTCTCCTCCAGCCGCGGCGGCAAGAAGAAGCTCTACATCATGCCGGCCAGCGGATTCCCGCAGACCGAGATCCCTCTCGTTGGCAGCGGGTTCGAGCAGCCCGCATGGCAGCGCTAGCGCAGCCGGAGAACACCATGGCATTTCGCACTCCTCCCTCCTGCTTCGCGACCCTCCGCCCCCTCCGATTTGCAGCGCTCGCGCTGCTCCTCGCCGGCTGCCCCAAGCCCCCGCCCGAGGGGCTGCTCACCGATGCCCACGGCGCCCTCGCGCTCGCCGCCAACGCCGAGCGATGCGCCCCTGCGGAGTACCGCGCCGCTGCACGCCTGGTCGAGCAGGCGCAGGCCGCCTACGAGGCCAAGGACTACAAGGCCGCCGAACGCTTCGCCAACGCCGCGCGTGCCCAGGCCGACAAGGCCCGCGAGGCCGCCAGCCAGAACCCAGCCTGCCGCGAAGATGGCGAAGAGCTTGCCCCGGTCGAGCCCGAGCCGCCCGCCGAGGAGTTCGGTCTCGGCTCCTACAACGGCACCGACGAGGGCATCCCCAACACAGCTCCTGATTCCGGCCCCCATACCTGGACCACCATCTACTTCGACTTCGACTCCTTCGAAATCTCCACCAGCGCCGCCCAGATCCTCAGCGACCACGCGGCCTGGCTGAAGGAGAACCCCACGGTATCCATCTCCGTCACAGGCCACTGCGACGAGGCCGGCTCCACCGAATACAACCTCGCCCTCGGCGAGCGCCGCGCCCGCGTCGTCGTCAACTACCTCGCCTCGCTCGGGCTCGACCGCAACCGCCTCCGCGTCGTCAGTTACGGCGAAGAGATGCCCGCCAGCGACAAAGACAACCTCAACCGCCGTGCCGAGTTCAAGGTGAAGGGTCGATGACACTCCAGCCCTCCACGCTCGCCGTCGGC
>CAIWGR010000560.1 GCA_903912275.1 uncultured delta proteobacterium | reverse complement strand
GGGCTGGTCGCGGCGCGGAAGCTCCGTCAGGCCGGCATCGAGGTTCTGGTGCTCGAGGCGCGCGATCGCATCGGCGGCCGGCTCCACAACGTGGAGGTTGGAGGGGTGCCGGTCGACCTCGGCGGCGCCTGGATCCACGGCGTGGAGGGCAACCCGCTATCGATTGAGGCTGCTGCGGCGGGGCTCTCCGTGGCACCCTATGTCGAGCGCTACAGCCTCTGGCGCGAGGCCGGTGGCTGGCTGTCGCCGGACGCCTTCGAGGTGCTCGACGGGCTGACCGACAGCTTCGCCGAGGCGCACGAGGGGCTCGTCGCCTCGCTCCCTGCCAACGCCTCGGTGGCGGACGGAATGGAGGCCTTTGTGGCGGGCCTCGAGGTGGCGGCGCTTCACCCGGAGCTGACGCCGGCGCTGGTTCGGAGATGGCTACGCCACACCTACGAACTCGAGTTCGGAGGCGCAGCCGATGCGGGCTCGCTCGCAGCCTTCGACCGGGACGAGGGGTTCGACGGTGATGATGGCCTTATCCAGGGCGGCTACCTGCAGCTGGTGGGGGAGGTTGCCGACGGCACCAGCATTCGGCTCATCAGCCCGGTGACCCGTGTATCGGCTGATGGCACGGGCGTGACGCTCACGCTTGCCGGTGGCGAGACGGTGCGCGGTAGCGCCGTGATTGTCACTGCGCCGCTCGGCGTACTGCAGGCGGGCGCGATCACCTTCGACCCGCCGCTGGGCAACGAGCAGGCCGGCGCGCTGGCGCGGCTGAAGATGGGCAATCTGGAGAAGGTGGTGCTCCGCTTCGACAGCCGCTGGATCCCGGGCGACATCGTCGATTTCTACCACGAGACCGAAGGCGCCTCGAACTATCCGGATTTTGTCAACCTGCCGGCCGCGGCGGGCGGGCCCACGCTCGTGGCACTGACCGCTGGTGCAGAGGGCGCCGCGCGCGCGGCGGAGTCGGACGACGAGGCGGTCGCGGGTGCGATGGAGGTGCTGCGGCGCATCTTCGACGGGGTTCCCGACCCGTCGGCCACGGCGGTCTCGCGCTGGAGCGAGGACCCCTGGGCGCGCGGGAGCTACACCTACATCCCGGTGGGCGCATCGGCCGACGACTGCAGTCGGCTCGCGCAGCCGCACGCGGGGAGGGTGTTGATCGCCGGCGAGGCCACAAGCGCCCGCTACTTTGGCAGCGCCCATGGCGGCTGGCTGTCGGGGCGGCGGGCGGCCTCCTGGATTCTGGGCGAGGCCGACGACGAGGCCTGAGCGGGGAGGGGGCGGTGGCAGAGATGGTTGAGGCGTGCAATGAGGCGCCACACCCATCGGCCCCGCCCAACGTCGCCAGCTCCGCGGCTCGCTGCTGAGGGAGCAGAAGGGGACCGGTTCCCTAACGAGCGCTCGCTCGTGTGGGTGCGGGTCGGCCTGACCACGGACAGGACGACATCCTGCGCCGTGGAGCGGTTGCGTTTCGCAGAGATGCCCACGACGAGGGCCGCGGAGGCCTTCGCCTGGCACCTCGGAGGAACCGCTTGCGGGCAGAGACAGCGGTTTGGCGCAACATGTCGCATCATGAATGCTGCTGTTCAAAAACACACTTAGATCTTCTAAGAGTAATATCTTCCTTGAAGTGATGGAGATTCTGAGTACAGGGCCACCAAACCCCGGTCCATTCGAACCGAACATGGAGATGTATTGATGTCACGAACCCTCCGAATTTTTTGTGCGTTCTCCATGCTGTTTGCTGCTGCTTGCGGTGAAGATGCGGCACCAGCCGGCACGGAGGACGCGGGATCAGACACAAGTTCAGACACAAGTTCAGACACCGGTTC
>CAIWGR010000559.1 GCA_903912275.1 uncultured delta proteobacterium | reverse complement strand
GCCAGGACGAGCACCTTGTAGTCGCAGAGCAGGCCGGCTTTGACGGCAGCCGAGAAGGAGATGCAGTAGAGCTCTTTGCCGAAGAGGTCGGGGTCGTCCATGGAGGCGAGGGTGGCGCCGAGCCGGCCGGCGGTGACCTTGGCGTCGTCGCCGAAGATGCGGGGGGTGGCGGTCATGTAGAGCCGCTTGTGGCCGCGGACGAAGGACTGGTCGTGGACGCGCACAAAGGCGCTCTCCTCCTGGCCCGAGAAGGTGGCGCCGGTGGTGCGGTGGGCCTCGTCGCAGATGATGAGGTCGAAGTCGGCGAGGAGGTGGTCCTTCTGGGCGCGGGAGATGACCTCGATGGAATGGTAGGTGGAGAAGACCACGGTCATGGCACCCGGCTCCTGCTTGGCGGCGACGGCGGCGGCCAGCTTGGAGGCCTCGGTGGTGGCGGGGTAGCGGAGCTCGTGGGCGAACGTCTGCACCTCGTCGTCTTCGTTGCGCCGCTTCTTGCCTACCTCGGTGTCGGAGCAGACGGCGAAGCAGTGCATGGGTGTCTCGCTCTCCTGGCTCCACTCGGTGAGGGTCTGGGAGAGGAGCGACAGCGATGGCACGAGGAAGAGCACCTGCTTGCCTTTGCCGCAGAACTCCTCGGCGATTTTGAGCGAGGTGAAGGTTTTGCCGGTGCCGCAGGCCATGAGGAGCTTGCCGCGGTCGGCGTCGCGGAGGCCGGCGGTGACGGCGGTGCGGGCGTTGACCTGGTGTGTGCGGAGCGTCTTCTTGGGGCGGAGTTCGACCGGCTTTCCCGCGCGGAGCGAGGCCCAGTCGATGGCGCTCTCCTCGAGTGCGTAGCGGTCGATTTTGGTGACCGGTGTGGACTGGTCGGCGCAGGCGCGGTCGGCGAGGTGGGACCAGTGCTCGTTGGTGGCGACGATGTAGCGCTCGGTGAAGGCCTTGCGTCCCGAGGCGGTGAAGAAGGAGTCGATGTCCTCCTTCTTCAGGACATAGTCGTCCGCGTAGAACTTGCACTGGATGGCCGCGACGATGCTGGTTCCATTGGGGCCGGGGCCCGTTGCCACAAGGTCGATGCCGTCGTCGGTGGCGGGCAGGCCGTTGTCGCGGGCCCAGTCGCCGAAGGTCTGCACCTTCTCAAAGCGGCCTTTGTAGATGGGCTCCTGGCGGAAGTAGGCGAGGGCGACCTCTTCGAAGCGGGTGCCCTTGTCGCGCTCGGAGAGGTTGCCGGTGCGGAGCTGTTCGAGGAGCGCAGAGAGAGCAGACATGAAGACCCCAGCGTGGTGCAGTTGATGGGGCGGTTGTGTCGCAGCGCGTGCGGTTCGTCAACGCCCGTCGCGGGGGTTGGGGCGACGGGTAGGGCGAAGCGGGGAAGGGGGGTGGAGAGGTGTTGGGGGGGGGGTGGAAGAGGTGGGGGCTCGTAACGGTTGACCGATGCGCCAGAGGTGCGCACTCTCCTCCTCAGCTCCGCACCAACGCGGCGCGAGAGCAGCAGGGGGAAGCATGGAGAAGGCAGTTAGCGCGAAGGTGATGAAGGCAGCGCGGGAGCATCTGTCGAAGATGG
>CAIWGR010000558.1 GCA_903912275.1 uncultured delta proteobacterium | reverse complement strand
GAACTTCTACCGGGATGCATCGCTGATCGTGGACGACCCGAACGACATCGGAGGCGATGTGTTTCAACCCTCGCCCGAATCACGCGCTCAGTCGTCGGTGAACGCCATCACCGACACGCTGCAGAACTACAAGACCGCCGAGAAAGCGGTGTTTCTCGATTCTGGCATCTTCGCCTCCTACAGCGTGAGCAACGACCTTTCGCTCCGCTACAAGTGGGGCAAGTCGGGCCTGTCGACGGGCATGAGCTTCGGCATCGCCGACAGCTTCGCCTACGATGTGGCGTCGCTCACCGACAAGAGCGTGCAAAACTCGCCCTACTCCATCGCCGGTACGCGCCAGGGCCAGTCGATGTCGGGCGGCTTCAACGCCTCCTACCGGATCAACGAGATGTTCGGCGTGTCGGCCTCGATGACCACGCGCAATGCGACCACGACGCGTGACCACAAGAGCACGCCCTTCCCCTTCTTCGACCTTGAGTCAGGCAATCTGCGCTACACCTCGGTGGGCCTGTCGGTGCGCGCCTCGTACTGATTTCACATTTTTCTTCGTCCCTGAATTTCAAACAGTCTGCGTGGCGCCTGACGCCACCTTGAAAGGAGTAGAGCATGTCGCGTCGAATTCGGATGAGTAAACTGGGCATGGTGCTGGTTGGCGTGGCCTACCTCGCCGGATGTGCTGAGGTGCCGGGCGACATCGACCGGACGCAGCCCAACAAGGTCGCGAAGAAGATGTTCGAGGGCGAATGGTACTTCCGCCAGACGGTGGTGGATGCCAACTCGACCGCCTACACCGCCTTCCAGGGCCTCGAAGGCCAGATGGAGAAGATCAAGTTCGAGTTTACGGAGGACAGCCTCATCGGTCGTCGGACCCATGAAGATGTCATCGGCATCTCGACCAGCCAGCAGGGCGTCCCAGGCTTCACGCCCGAGTACGGTCAGCCGGTGGTGAGCTTCCGTGTCAGCCAGTGGTTCGATGTGCAGCGTGACTACAACGCCTCAACTGGCGAGCGCACGAACACCATCTCGGAGAACGGCTCGGACCGCCCCTGGTACGAGCGTGAGTACCTCCGCGTTGACTGGACGAACAACCAGATTGCGTCGGAGTCTGACCCCTTCCCGAGCATCGAGATGATGGGAGACGTCGCCGTCACCCCGCAGGACTCTGGCAAGGAGATCACCTTCCGGACCGAATGCGCAGACAAGGACAACAAGAAGGTCGAGTGCTCGCCCGAGAACAACGACATCGTCTACTTCGACGTCGTGACGACCTACGTGAGCGCCTCGCCCTGGATCGAGTGCATCACCGACTTCGGCTATCCGAACAACGGCGCCGACTGCGGCCCTGAGACCGTCGAAGTGCGATCGTCGTTCCGCAAGGTCGACAAGACCGACGACTACATCGCCCGTCAGTACGACGAGTACGACATGCTCAAGTTCGGCTTCTTCCGGACCGAGCGTTGCGTCTACGACCGCTTCTACGGTTGCCGCGACTCGTCCAGGGTCCTGCTCGCCAACAACTGGAAGATCTTCCAGAACTACCGGAACACCGATGGCAGCGTGAAGCCGGTCGCCGAGCGTACGACCAAGCCGATCGCCTACTACCTCAACACCGAAATGCCGGTGCCGCTGATCGACGATACCTTCGAGGCGACCGAGCAGTGGAGCGCCGTCTTTGCACGCGCTGTTGCCGCGGCGCAGGGCAAGACCCCGGAACAGGTCGGACGTATGTTCTACCTCTGCTTCAACCCGGGCTTCGACAACATCGCGGAGTTCCAGCCCACGCTGGACGGCTGGAAGGCCGAGTCCAAGGACCCCCGCGCCACCGCGCTCCTTCAGCAGGCAGCCGAAGCGTCGGCTGAGGGCTACGCGAAGGGCATCTGCAAGCAGACCGGTACCGAGAAGATGATCGGCGACCTGCGCTACAGCTACATCAACTGGGTCAACAACCAGACCACGCTGCCCTGGGGCGGCTACGGCCCGAGCGCCTCTGACCCGCTTACGGCGCAGATCGTCAGCGGTAACGCCAACCTCAACGGCTCGAACTACGACGAAGCCGCCAACCGGGTCTACGAACTCCTCCAGATCCTGCTCGGCGAGCTTGAGCCCGAGGATGTGGGCTTCGCCAAGCCGACCAAGGAGTACTTCGCCAACCTCCGCGAGCAGTTCCCGGCCGACGCCTACTTCGGCAACCTCAAGAGCGCTGGCCAGGCCAAGTACTTCAACTTCCTCAAGGGCCAGATCAACAAGAACATCAAGAACCTCGAGCGGGCCAAGCGCACCAACCTCGAGGTGCTGAATCGCCCCCGCGTCAAGACCATCCTCAAGCAGAAGCCCGAGTTCTTCCGCGCCAAGAGCGCGATGCAGACCGAGCCCCTCGAGATGTTCCGCGGCTCTTCTGTCGAGCAGCGCGCCAAGCTTGCTGAGTTCAAGCAACTCTCCCGCCCCGCCGACCTGGCGCGCGCGGCCGGCAAGACCCTCACCCCTGCCGAGCAGACTGAGATCGACAGCTTCGACTCCCCCATCGACTTCGGAACGCTCAAGGCGGTCAGCCGTCGCATGGGCGAGCGTCAGCGCCAGTACGGCATGAAGAGCTTCTGCTTCATGGACGGCGCTTGGGACTCGGACATGGTCGGCTTCGCCTACCAGCTTGCCAAGTTCCGCGCCGAGCTTCTTACCTCCTACCCCGCCCTGGCGGACGACAAGGAAGCCCTCCGCATCGAGCTCTGGCAGTGGGTCCGCGGCAAGATGGAGCGGGCGACGCTTGAGCACGAGCTCGGCCACACGGTCGGTCTCCGCCACCAGTTCCGCGCCTCGGCCGATGCGATGAACTACTTCCCCCAGTACTGGGCGCTCCGTCACGAGACCTTCAACGAGGACTGCGACAACGCCGGCTACAAGACCTTCAAGGTTGATGGCTTCGCGACGGGCGATGTCGCCCCGGCGACCTGCGGCGGAAGCGAGGCAGATCGCCTCGCGCAGAGCCCTGCCCTCCTCCAGCAGATCCGCGAGGGTCGCCTCTCGGACGGCACGCAGTTTGGCAACAGCATCACCGAGTACCAGTACAGCTCGACGATGGAGTATGCGCGCAAGCCCAACTCGGACATCTCGGGCCTTGGCATGTACGACTACGCCGCCATCGCCTTCTCCTATGTGAACATGGTCGAGGTCTTCAACGAGGCCCCCAGCAAGCTCAAGGTCCGCGCTCTGTTCGACCCGGTGACCGGCTCCTTCGACAGCAGCACCGTGTCTCGCTCGCCGAACAAGGTGAAGACCATGCTCGACGTGGACGACTACACCTACACCGCTGCCGGCGCGACCGACACCGACCCCGAAGGCGACCAGATCCGCGACAACCAGTGGACCTACTGGCACTACAGCACCCTGCCCGTCATGTTCTACAAGGCGGATGCGGCCCCCATCGACCCGTCGTCGAACGTTGCCTTCGCCTACGCCCCCCAGATCAAGGAGGGCCTGTCCCACCTCAAGGGCATGACGCCGATGTTCGACCGTCGTATGAAGTTCGCCGACCAGGTCGGCGCGGGCGAAGTCAAGGTTCCCTACGGCTTCTGCTCGGACGAGTACAACGGCTCGGCCAGCGACTGCCGCATCTTCGACTCCGGCGCCGACGAGTATGAGAACTTCGTCAACCTCAAGGAGCAGTACGAGTCGCGCTATGTCTACTCGATGTTCCGTCGCGACCGCCCGGGCTTCGCCATCTCGATCTACCCGGTCTTCTCCGGCGCGATGAGCACCTACTTCACCCCTGCGCTCAATGCCTACCAGTTCTGGCTCCTCAAGGCCTCGAACCGCGGCGTCGAGTGGTACAACACCGAGCATGGCGGCCTTATGGCCTCGGTCGCGGCGCAGGAGGCCATCAACTTCATTGCTGAGGCCATCACGGTTCCGAGCCCCGGCACCTACGCGACCGACAATGTCACCGGCCAGCTGGTCAACCTCTCCTACGAGTATGACTACCGTCTGCCCTCGACCTCCGAGGCGGCTCAGAAGGGCTACTACGGCGATGACTACACCAACGTGACCCTCTCGGACGGCGCTCGCTACAGCTTCGCCCAGTTCAAGGAGAACGCGGACGGCCAGATCGGTTATTACGACGCCTACTTCGGCCTTGGCACCGAGATCATGTCGCACTTCTGGTACAAGTATGCCGCCATGATCG
>CAIWGR010000557.1 GCA_903912275.1 uncultured delta proteobacterium | reverse complement strand
TGCAGTGGATGCAACTCTCTGCGATCGTCGCGGGCACCTGGCAGGGCAAGCGCCGCGGCAACACCTGGGAGGCGCTCGAGCGGCTCCAGCGGCTCGGCACCCTCCCCAAGTCGCGCGGCAAACGGCTCGCCGAGGCGCTTGAGTTCTACCGCTCCGTCGAGAACTGGGTCCGGCTCTCGGAGGGCGACCAGGCCAGCACGCTGCCCGCGGCCCCCGACCGCCGCATGGCCGTCGCGCTCCGCACCATGGGCGACCGCCGCCGTGCTGCCCGCTTCGACGCCGAGATTGCGGAACGGGCCGAGGTCGTGCAAGAAACCCTGACCCACCTCGGGCTGTCGGGGTCGTAAGCAAGGGTATCTATGAACCGGCAGGCAATTCCAGTCATCATCCTCGACGCAGATCCGGCCGCCGCCGCGCCCATCGAGGCCTTTCTCGCAGCAGCGGGATATCGTCCATCTGTGGTTGCCATCGGAGAGCAGGTCGCCGTCCCCGCCCGCGCCATCCTCGTCGTGCAGGTGGAGCCGCCGGTCATGCTCGATCGCAGCCAACTGCTGCTCGCCTGTCAGGAGGCCGGGGTGCCGGTCATCGCCTCGAGCGAGCTGCTCGCAACCCCCACCCACCGCGAGCTCCTCAAGCGAACCTACGGCCTGCTTGACGTCCTCCCGCGGCCGCTCGACCCGCAGGCGTTGCTCCAACTTGTGCAGCGTGCTGCCTGGGCCCTGCCGCCCGTGGCGCTCCCGGACTCCTCGCCGTCGGCACTGCCGCGCACCGTCGCGACGGCCGACCGCAGCAAACTCGACGCTCCAACCGAGGCCGAGTCGCCTATCCTCGACGCAGACGACCTCGGTATCGAGGAGGATCTCTCCGACGACAGCTTCGACGAGGCCGGCGATCCGATCGGCCTGCCGCCGACTGTCGAGGTCGACTCCTTCCCCGACATCGCCGCGATGGAGGCGCCCGCGTGGGGCAACTGGAACCCCGACCTGGTCCCCGACGAGGGTTCTCTGGCGGACCATGCCATCGCCACCGTCCTCGCGAGCGCTGCCATCGCGGGCTACGATGGATCGCTGCTTCTCGCGAGCGAGGCCGAGCGCCTCGAGGTTGTCTTCCTCTCGGGCGCCGTCGTCGCCGCGCGGAGCAACCGCCCCGAGGAGCGGTTGGGCGCACTGCTTGTCTCTGACGGCAGGCTGTCGCAGGAGAGCGCGGACCGCATCGCGGCGGAGGCCCAGGCCTCAGGAAGCCTCTTCGGTGCGACGCTCATCGCCTCGGGGCTGGTCAGCGCCGCCGACGTGCAGACCTTCCTCCGCCTGCAGCTGCGGCTGCGCGTCGAGGGGCTGCTCGGCTGGAGGGCAGGGCGCTTCGGCTTCCGTTCGCTCCCCTTCGTCGAGGAGCAGGCTGTCGCCGGTGCTCCGCAACTCGGCGAGATGCTCTGGGCCGGCATCCGCCACCTGCTGCCGCTCTCTGAACTCCGCGGGCTCGCATCAGCACTCTCCACCGCCCGCCTGACGATGAGCGCCGAGCCACCCATCGCGCTGCCTCACGCCGACTTCACCCCCGCGCAGGCCGCCCTGGTCGCCGGCTGGGCGCCAGGCACCCCAAATCGCCGCGCCGCCGGCCCCTTCCTTGCAGACGAGCGACTCGCGCGGCTCATCTATCTGCTAGTGACCAGCGGGTCGGTTCAGATTAGCCAGAACTGACGCCTCGCGTCAGCGGTTTTGCTTGCGCCGATCGACCCAGAGAGTAGGGGCGCGGCGAACAGTCTGATCCCGTTCGGGCAGACCTGTACAAGGACCGCTGCATGTCTTCACTTCGCGCGAATTTTGTCTGGATGGATGGCGCCCTGGTCCCCTGGGACGAGGCCAACGTCCACATCATGACCCACACACTCCATTACGGCCTCGGTATGTTCGAGGGCATCCGCTGCTACCAGCGGGCCGATGGCCGCAGCCACATCTTCCGCCACCGTGAGCACATCCGTCGGCTCTTCGAGAGCGCCCACATGGGGTTGCTCGAGATCCCCTACTCCATCGACGAGATCATGGAGGCCTCGCGTGACCTTCTGCGTGCCAATGGTCAGGCAGAGGCCTACCTCCGGCCGCTCGTCTTCGTCGGCGACGGCGCGATGGGCCTTGGCTCTACCGCCAACCGCACCCGGGTCGCCATCGCCTCCTGGCAGTGGGGCGCCTACCTTGGCGACAAGGGCATGAAGGAGGGCATCTCCGCCAAGGTCTCCTCCTTCCAGCGCATCCACCCCAACACCCTCTTCAACAAGGGCAAGATTGTTGGGCACTACGTGAACTCCATCATGGCCAAGCGCGAGGTCATGCTCGCAGGCTACGACGAGGCCATCATGCTCGACCACGAGGGCTACGTCTGTGAGGCCTCGGGCGAGAATGTCTTCATCGTCCGCGACGGCGTCGTGCGCACCGCTCCGCTTGGCTCTGCCATTCTTGGCGGCATCACCCGCGACACGGTCATCACGCTGCTCCGCGCCAACGGTATCGCCGTGGATGAGACCCGCTTCGCGCGCGAAGAGATGTATGTGGCCGACGAGGTCTTCTTCTGCGGCACCGCCGCAGAGGTGACGCCGGTGCGCATGGTCGACAACCGCAAGATTGGCGACGGCAAGGTGGGCCCGGTGGCCAGCCTCGTGCAGTCGCAGTTCTTCGAGGTCGTGAAGGGCGCGCGGGAAGGATACGACCGCTGGTTCGACTACCTCTAGACCGCTTGACGCTTCTGGAATCGCTGCCGCACTGCGTTACGAACTGTGTAACACGGCGCAGCCAAGGGCCATGGCGCTGCAGGCTTTCGGCTTGACACCTTCTCCCCCACGGGGGAAGATTGAACAGGTTTCTTGGAATACTTTTGGCGCGGGCCACTGAGCCTCGTTGATGTTGGAGGAAGAATGGGTGCTCTGATCTCGAGTTCGGTCCGTCGTCAGCTCCTGCTGCTCTTTGTCATGGCAGCGATGTATGCCTGCGCCGGCGGCGGCAGCGGTTGCGGCGCTGGTGGTTGCGGCGGCTGTGGCGGCTGTGGTGGTTGCGGCGGTGCGCCCGTCGACCCGAACGCACCCGTCTTCGTCTACCCCGACGACGCCCCGCAGATTCCGCAGGGCGCCCAGGTCCACGTGACCCAGCGCGGCTTCGACTTCCTTGGCGACAACGTCGGCACGCTGGCCGGCGGTCTCCTCGGCGGCGCCGGCGGCGCGACCTCCTGCCCCTCGGGCGGCATCCCCTTCTGCCTTCCGCCTACGACCGTCGCCGTTCCGGTCATCGGCAACGCCACCATCTGCGGGCAGGGCAGTGACGTCTGCAACGACGGCACCCAGGGCTGCCAGCTCGAGATATGCATTGACCCCACCCAGGTCGATATCCAGGGCCGCGCCCCGAACGAGATCGTCGCCAACATCGGCCTCGGCCTCAACGACAGCCTCTCGCTGCGCATCATCGGGTCGACCTGCGCGGTCGAACTCACCGCCAACCCGCTGCCGGTGACGGCGGTAGTCCAGTTCAACGTGGGCGCGCCTCCAGGCGAGAAGGTCTCCATCGCGGTCCCCGGCGACCAGCTCGTCATCGGAACCGACGCGCTCGGCATCCGCGTCACTGGTGGAGGGCTCTGCGGCCTTATCGGCGCGGTCGTGCCGCTCGTGAAGGGCCTCATTACCAGCCAGCTCACCGGCCCCATCACCCAGCAGCTCGATGCCGCCCTCTGCACCAAGTGCGCCGCCGACAACAGCTGCCCCACCGGCTCCACCTGCGACGCCGGCACCTGCAACCTCACGGGCACCACCACATGCCGCCCCATCGACCTCGGCGCCTCGGGCTCCATCGACCTCGGCGCTGCGCTCGCCTCCGTATCGCCCGGCCTAGAGGCCGGGCTTGGCTACACCTTCAATCTCGCCAACTATGCCCGTGGCACCGGCCCCACCGAGGGCGCTGCCCCCGGCCTCGACCTCTCCGGTCAGGTCGGCGTCACCGCCGTCGAGCCCAGCCCCTGCGTCCCCTACCGCGACCCGCCGCCGATCGACCGCGTGCCCTCGTCGAGCGCCATCAACGCCAATGCCACGCCCTCCGGTCAGCCCTTCGCGCTTGGCATCGGCATCCACAAGGAGGTCCTCGACCTCGCGGGTTGGGGCGCCTACAACTCCGGCGTGCTCTGCCTCTCGGTTGGTTCTGACACCATCCCCCAGATCTCGACCGGCCTGCTCGCAACCCTGCTGCCGAGCCTCCGCGACCTGACCGGCGGCGCCGACCGCCCCGTCTCCATCGAGCTCCGTCCGCAGGAGGCGCCGACCATCACCCTCGGCGCCGGCACCACCATCACGGCAGCCGACGGAACCGTCTCCATTGACGACCCCCTCATCACGCTCCACCTGAACAACCTCAACCTCGACTTCTACACCTTCGTCGAAGAGCGCTACGTCCGCATCTTCACGCTCGACACCGACCTCGCGGTACCGCTGGGCCTCGATGTCACGGCCAACAACGAGATCCTCATCCTCCTCGGCGACCTCTCCGCGGCACTCACCCGCATCGAGCCCCGGAACGGCGAACTCCTCAAGGCCTCGGAGGTTGCCAACCTTTCGCGTCTTCTCCCGACGCTCCTCGGCTCCATCCTGCCCGCCCTCACGGGCTCGCTCCTCCAGCCCATCGCCATCCCCGACGTCTCGGGTCTCCGCATCGTCTTCAGCGAGGGTGCCTTCACCTCCGTGGATAGCAACCAGATGCTCGCCATCTTTGCCGACCTCGCGCTGGCTCCGCCGGTCACGCCCGGCGGCCTTGTCATGCCCCTCACCCCCTCCATCGCCGGCAAGCATCTCATCGAGACGCCCTACGCCGCTCGCCGCGCCATGCTTGACCGTGCCGAGCAGCTTGGCGAGCCTGTCGACCTCGAC
>CAIWGR010000556.1 GCA_903912275.1 uncultured delta proteobacterium | reverse complement strand
CTGGCAGTCGAAATCTTGGCCTCGCGCGCGGCGCAGGGCCAGATGGATGTGCTTCTGGTGGCGGCGAAGAAGGAGACAGTGAACGACTACACGGCGGTCGCACGTGATGCGGGTCTCGAGCCGGTGGTCATGGATGTGCAGGCCTGCTGCCTTCAGAACATGTATGAGGCCAGCTACGGTATCGAAGAGGGCAAGACCGTGGTGCTCATCGATGTGGGCGCTGCCGTAACGAACATCAATGTGTTGTCGGACGGCGTGACAACCTTCACGCGTGACATCGCGATGGCTGGCAACCTCTTCACCGAAGAGATCCAGCGCCAGCTCGGCATTACCTACGAAGAGGCAGAGGCCTACAAGCGTGGCGGCGTCGACGACGCCGGCGAACTCGTCATCCCCGAGGAGGTTGAGCGGGTCTGCGAGCAGGTGGCGGAGGCGATTGCCGGCGAGGTCCAGCGGTCGCTCGATTTCTACGCTGCAACCGCGTCAGACTCCTTCTTTGCAGGGATCTATCTTGGCGGCGGCAGTGCTCGCATTCCGGCGCTGGGCGTGATGATTCAGAACGCCTGCGGCGTGCCGGTGGAGCTCATCAATCCGTTCCAGAACATTCAGTACGACGCCAAGACCTTCACGGCGGAGTATCTTGAGCAGATTGCTCCGAGTGCCGGCGTGGCGTTCGGGCTCGCGCTTCGTAAGAACTAACGAGCCATGATCCAGATCAACCTACTCCCGATACGGCAGGCCAAGCAGCGTAAGTTTGGGAAGCAGCAGATCGTCTTTGCAGCGGTCTTCCTGCTGCTCGAAGTGACGGTGCTCTACTATGTTTACGCGGCAAAGCAGGCTGAGTTGGAGGAGTTCGAGGCAACGGCCACAGGCGTCGATGCCGAGGTGGCCAAACTGCAGAAAGACAACCTGGTCATCAAAGAGTTGAGCGACCAGCGGAAGAACCTGCAGGAGCTGTCGAAGGTGCTCGAAGAGCTCGAGGCCAACCGCGCAGGTCCGGTGCAGGTGCTCGACGATCTCAAGGTCATGCTCAATCCGCCTGCGAACGACCTGGAGAAGGTATCTCAGGATCGCCGTGGCTGGAACACCAGTTGGGATCCGTCCCAGGTCTGGCTGTCTACCTTCAGGGAGACCGACGGCGAACTCTCGATCACGGGCAATGCCACGACGAACGAAGACATCGCCGAGTTTAACGCGCGCCTGGCGAGCTCGGTCTACTTCAAGAAGGTCCGTCTTAACTTCACCGCGCTTGAGAAGCTCCTGCAGGGCGGACAATCCTATGCCTTCAGCATATCGGCCCACGTGAACTACGGCTTGGCCGAAGAAGAGAAGCCTGCGGCGCCGCCGCCGGCTCCCAAGCCCAAGCCGCCCACAAAGGAGCCGGGTTAACCCATGGGAGAGTTCCTCGAACAACTCGACCGGATACCGACGAGCCAGAAGATTCTGCTGCTCCTGCTGCTCTCAGCGGGCGTGGTCGTGGCCTTCTACCTGCTGGTCTACAGCGGCTTGGAGGACACCATCGCGCAGACGCAGCAGCGCATCTCGCAGACGCAGGATCAGCGGGCAGAGATGAAGGCTCAGTCCAACGACATCACCCGCCTGAAGGGCGAGATCAAGGGGCTCTGCGAGAAGCAGAGCACCTTCCTCGAGAAGCTCCCTCCGCGTGCCGAGGTTGGAACGCTGCTGCAGTCCATTCACCAGCAGGCGCAGCTTGTAGGATTGCAGATCGAGCGCTTTGAGCACGACGCTGAGGTTCCCTCGCCGAACTACACGACCATCCCGGTGAAGATGAACATCCGCGGGACCTACGACCAGATCGCCGACTTCTACTACTTCATCGGTCGGCAGCAGCGGATTGTGAATGTGAAGAACATCAGCCTGACGTCAGACAAGGGTGGTGGAAGTTCCTCTGGCGGGATGCTGGAGGGGATCGCTGCCGTCGCCAAGGGGGCCATCTCCGGCTCGTCGTCAGAGGCCAAGACGGATTCGGCGGTCAACGCTGCAACGTCTGCGGGCGGCGCACCTGCGCAGAACGCCAACCCCCGGGTGCCACGGCTTGCCGTCTCGTTTGAGGTCCAGACCTACTTCGCCGACATCAGCTCACAGACGGGGGGCAAGGCATGCGCGAAAGCACAGTAACCTCCCTTCGTCGCCTTGCGTTGCTCGCGCTGCTGCTGCCGCTCCTGGGCGGCTGCGGAGACGATGCGTCGAATGCGCCTCCGGAAGAGGCCGCCGCCGCGGACAAGCCTGCTGACAAGAAGGCCGATGCAAAGGCTGCAGCGCCCGAGGCCTCCAAACTCATGAACGATATCGACCGGCACGTCTTCACCGACATGTCTCGAGATCCCTTTACGCCTCCGCAGAAGAAGGTGTTGCAGGCCCCGGGTGCGGCTTCGGTTGCAGACTGTGACCTCGTCCGCGAACCGCTGGGCGGCACACCGGTCGAGCGGCTCTCGCTGATTGGTCTTGTAACGGGCACCGCGGCGCCGCGCGCCATGTTCAGGGCCTTCGGTGAAGGGCAGGCGATCATCGTTCGCGAAGGGGCGAAGATTGGTCCCCACTGCACCGCGGTCATTTCTGCCATTCGGGACAACGAGGTGGTCATCCTGCAGGATGGCGCGCTGCCCGGCGAGCAGATCGAGACTGTGATCGTCCTGACCGACGACGCGATCGACAAGGTCCAGATCGAGGAGGACAAGTAATGGCCTCCTTCCTAACGCATTTTGAAACCCGTCAGGTTCGGCGGCAGCCCCTTCGACCGTGCTGCCCAGAGGGGAGTGAATCATGAAGCGTATCCGCCAAACATCGGTTGTCGGTGCCTTGGCCTTGGCCCTCATCGCAGGCGCCTCGGTTCAAGCGGCTCTGTCAGACGAGCGGGTTGTCCGCGACATCCTCGTAGAGCAGTCGCCGAAGGAGACCATCGTTCGCGTGGTGGCCGATGGCGCCATCCGCTATGCGGTCTCGGAGCATCAAGGGCCGCATCGGCTGCTGCTCGACCTCGCCGACGCCACCCTCGCGGGGCCGGCCGGCTCCATCTCGGTAGACAACGGGCAGGTTGGTGACATCCTCTCCGTTTCGACCGATGAGGATGGCCGGCGCTCCTCTCACGTCTCCGTGGACCTTGCGGAGGGCTCCCGTTATTCGGTGAGCAGCCACGAGGGAACCGTCGAGATCCGCATTGCGGGCGAACCGACCGACAGACTCGTTGCCGAGGCTACCGCCGCCGGCGCGACTGCCAGTGATGCGGCACCCCCGGCGAGTTCGGCTCCTGCCGCGAATGAGGTGGGCAATGTGGCCTACCAGCACGATGGCCACGTGGACCGCATCAAGGTGACCCTCCCCGAGGGTGCAACCTACCTCTCGCTCCCCTGGACCGACAACCGGGCCACGCTCCTGATTGAGAACGCGGCGCTCCCCGCCGAACTCCAGCGTCAGCTCGACACCGCCAAGTTCAAGGGCACCGTCCGCGCTGTCTCCTCGTTCGTCGATCCGCAGGGTCGCGTACGCATTGTGGCCGACCTCGTAGGTGCCGGCAGCGAACTGATCCGCATGAGCGGCCGAGACCTCATCTGGGAGTTCACGCCCGCCCGAGTCGAGGAGAGCGAGCCGGAGCAGGCGCAGCTTCCTCCCGCGATCACCAGCGCAAAGGGAGAGGCAACGCTGCCCACTTCGGTTAGCGACAACCCCTACCAGCGCCGCCCGCGGATGAACCGCAAGCGGATCACCATCGACCTCCGCGACGCAGACATTCACAACATCCTCCGCCTGATCGCGGATGAGGGCAATGTGAACATTGTCACCAACCAGCTCGTCGCCGGCAGCGTGACGCTCCGGCTCCGCAGCGTGCCGCTCGATGAGGCGCTCGCCATCATCCTGCGCAGCAACGGGCTCGGCTGGGAGCAGCAGGGGAACATCATCCGCGTTGCGCCGATGACGGTCTTTGAGGCAGAG
>CAIWGR010000555.1 GCA_903912275.1 uncultured delta proteobacterium | reverse complement strand
GGCGGCAGAGGGGCTCATGCTGCCGCGCTGGCCGTTGAACCAGACGACCGGGGCAAGGAGGAGCGCACAGGCGATTGCTGCAGCGGTGAGCAGTCCGATGCGGTGCTTCAAGCTTGTGGGCGGCGCTCCGTCGGTAGACGGCCAGAGGAGGAGGAGCCCGATGGGGAGCGCGACCAGGGCGATGTTGGGGCGGCCGAGCGTGGCGAGTGCAAGGGCGGCTCCGAGTGCGGCCGCGCGCGGGAGAGAGGGGCGCTCGGTGAGCCGGACGAAGCTCCAGGCAGAGAGCATGGTCGCGAAGCCGACGACCGGGTCGGCGAGCAGGCGGGTCTCGTAGAAGAGTTGGGGGCCGCATAGTGCCCAGGCGGCGGCGACCCAGAAGGCGGTGGCCGGCGCAAGGAGGCGTGAGGCGAGCCGCCAGAGCAGCAGGAGGGTGCCGAGGCCGATGAGCTGCTGGAGGGCGAGCGCTCCGAGCGGGGAGATGCCGCAGATTTTGTAGGTTCCCGCGAGCAGGAGGGTCCAGAGCGGGCTGAGGAAGAAGGGGGCGGAGATGGCGTCGGCGCGACCGCGGGAGAGGAGGTCTGCGAGGTGGTCGAAGACCACCTCATCGAAGCGGTAGGCGCCATAGGCCGGGTCGCCGATGGCGCCCGCGAAGACGAAGAGCCGGACCAATCCTGCTGCAGCGAGCAAGACGGTGATCGCCAGGCGCGGGTTGTCCCAGGGGCGCTTCGCTTGGGGACGGTCAGCCACGCGGACCGCGCTGCTCGAGCCAGATGCGGAGGGTGGCGAGCGCAGCTCCGCGGTGGCTGATGGCGTTCTTGTCTGCTGCGGAGAGGGTGGCGAGCGGGCGGCCGTCGGGGAGCCGGAAGTAGGGGTCGTAGCCGAAGCCGCCCTGCCCTTCCGCGGTGTCGCAGACAGCGCCCTCCATGGTGCCCGAGAAGGTGTGGAGGATGAGGTCGCCGAGGTCGAGGGCGCGGGCGTCGGGGCCGGCGGCGGCGATGCGGTTGCGCTCGTCGGCGTGGGGGGCGAGGCCGGTAGGCAGCGCGAGGGCGATGACGCAGTGGTAGCGGGCAGCGCTGGTGCGCTTTCCGCGGAGCAGGAGCTCGCGCACCATGCGGGCGTTGTTGTCGGCGTCGGAGGCGCCCTCACCGGCAAAACGGGCCGAGTAGACGCCGGGGGCGCCATCGAGGGCGTCGATGGCGATGCCGCTGTCGTCTGCGAGCGCCGGCAGGCCGGTGGCGCGGGCATAGGCGACGGCCTTCACAACCGCGTTGGCTGCAAAGGTGGTGGCCCACTCCTCGACCTCAAGGGTCAGGCCTGCAGCCTTCGGTGTGCGAAGCTCGACGCCGAAATCTGCGACGATCGCGAGGATCTCCTCGGCCTTGTGGGCGTTGCCGGTGGCGAGCTGCCAGGTGGTGGTCATGGGCGGAGGCCGAGTCGGTTGGCGGCGTCGCCAAGTGCGTCGAGCTGGAGCTGGCGGAGGGTAGCGATGCCGCCCGTGCCGAGGTCGATAAGGGCGTCGAGTTCGGAGCGCTTGAGGAGCCCGCCCTCCCCGGTGGCCTGCACCTCGACCATGTCGCCGCTGCTGGTCATGACGAGGTTCATGTCGACATCGGCGCGGGAGTCTTCGATGTAGTCGAGGTCGAGGAGCGGGCGGCCGCCGTAGATGCCGCAGGAGACGGCGGCGACGGAGCCCGTGAGGGGCGAGCTCTCGATGCGGCCGTCGCGGAGGAGCTTGTCGACGGCGAGCGCGAGGGCGACCCAGGCGCCTGTGATGGAGGCGGTGCGGGTGCCTCCGTCGGCCTGCATGACCTCGCAGTCGAGGTGGATGGTGTTGAGGCCGAGCTTGGGGAGGTCGATGATGGCGCGGAGGGAGCGGCCGATGAGGCGCTGGATCTCGTGGGTGCGGCCCTGGATGCGGCCCTTGGCGGATTCGCGGTCGGTGCGGTGCGGCGTGGAGCCGGGGAGCATGCAGTACTCCGCGGTGAGCCAACCGCCGACGGTCTCGCGGTGCTTGGGAACGCCGGCGGTGACGGAGGCGGTGCAGAGGACCATGGTCTTGCCGGCGCGGATGAGGACGCTGCCGGCGGGCAGGACGGTGAAGCCGGGGTGGAGTTCCACGCGGCGGAGTTGGTCGGGGGCGCGGCCGTCGTGGCGAGGTGTGGTCATGGGAGGTCCTGCGTTGGGATGGAGCGGGTTGGAGCGGGCGACGGTGGAGGCGTGGCCGGGGCGGCGGCGGGTTCGGCCGTCGGCGTTGGCCTTGATGCGTCGGGCGAGGCAACGGGATAGTCGCCCTTTGCGAGGGTTGCGTCGATGCGCAAGAGGCCGTCGATGAGCGCCTCGACGGTGCAGGCTTGCCAGGCCGGCAGCGGAATGAGGCGCCCCTCGTCGGGGTGGGAGAGAAAGCCCATCTCGACGACGATGCCGGGCATGTAGAGGCCGCGGAGCACGCGGTAGCGGCCCTGCTTGACCTCACGGTCGTAGGCGCCCGTGGCCGCGACGGCGGACTGCTGCATGAGTTCGGCCGCAACCAGTGCGAGGTTGGTGGCGGCGGCGCGGCGTAGGTCGTCGAGGACGACGGCGGTGTCGTCGCCCACGACGCCCACCTCTGCCGCAACGCTGCAGGCGCCTTCGGCTTCACGGCCCGGGACGAGTTCGCCGGGCGCGGTACCAAGGGGGGCAAGGGTGAGCGTCTCGATGCCCTGCGCCTCGATGCTGGGTGCTGCGTTGAGGTGAAGGCTGAGGAAGAGTTCGGGGTTCCAGAGGTTGGCCTGGTGGGCGCGGGCCGGCAGGGAGAGGTCGACGTCGGCGGAACGGGTGAGCCGGACCTCGAGGGCGGGATCGACCTCGTGGAGTCGGTCGCGGAGCCGCTTCGCGATGAGGAGCACGAGGTGCTTCTCGGCAATCTCGGCGACACCGATGGTGCCGGGCTCACCGCCGCCATGCCCCGGGTCGATGAGGAGCCGGTGAAGTGCGGTGAAGGGTCGTCGGGGCAGCTGCGGCCCGACGCAGCGGAGCTCAGCTGCGGGCGGGGCTGCCCTCAGCGGCCTCGGCGCGGCCAACATCAAGAGGAGCGCTGCGAAGGTTGCGACGGTGCGTCGGGTTCGTAGCGCGGCCACGCGGCTCTCAGAAGCGGAGGTAGAGGAGACCTTGGAGGTCGAGCTGGACCGAGGTCGCGTCGCCCGCCAGCCCCATCAGGTAGCCACCGGCGGTGAGACCGGTAGAGGCGTTGAAGGCGTAGCGAAGGCCGCCACCGCCACCTGCGTGGAAGGGGCCTTCGCTTGTGGTGACATAGGTTTTCTTGTCGGCAACGTAGACGAAGTGGCGGACGTAGCCGTAGCCGAGGCCGCCTTCGATGTAGAAGTCGAGCTTGCCGGTGTCGGACAGGTACTTGCGGACCTTGGCGCCGAAGAGGGGCTCCAGCTCGGTGCCGGACTCGAGGGTAACGATCTGGAGGCGGGCGAAGGGGAGGAGGTCGAGTTGGTCGCCAATCCTGAAACCGATTTCTGCGGTTGCGTGGCCCGGGGTGAGCGCGATGCCGGAGCCGAGCTTGACGTCGGTGACCACGTCGGGCTCGCCGGTCGCGAGTCCGGCACCGAAGCCGCCGCCGAGCGCGATGGTCGTGGAGCCCCCTTTGCCGGAGGCGCGATCGTCATCTTCGAGTGCACCCCAGTCGGAGCCGCGGCTCTTGGAGGCGGAGGAGGACTGCGGGGGCCGCGTGGCCCGAGCAACGGGGGCGGGGGCGGCGGTCGCAGGCAGCGCGATGCGGAAGGGGGTGGCAGGGCTTCCTGAGGTGGTCAGGACCTGGCCGGCCCGGTCGAGGACCTCGAGGTAGTACTCCACGCCGGCACCGACGACGGAGCTGCCGGGGATGGCGCCCTGGAAGCTGACGCCGTCGCGCTGCGGGGCGAGCTCAACGGCACGGAAGAGGGGTTCTCCCATCGTCCGGAACTGGAGGTTGACCTTGGCGACCGGGACGGTGACGGGGATGCGGGCGGAGATGCCCAGCGGCTCGCGAGCGCGGGCTTCACGCGGGGGCATGTGTTCGATGAGGCCCTGCGCGGGTGCGGCAACAGGAAGGGGCGCGGGCGGCGCGACGGGTGCGGGTGCGGGAGCGTAGCCGCCGACGCCCATGGCGCTGAGCGAGGGGAGCGTGCCGGCGGGTGCCGGCGGTGCCTGCGGAGCGAGGGTGGGTGTGGGCCGCGGCGCCGGAGGAGCGACCGGAGCGGGGCGACTGGCGGCGGCAGGGTTGGCGAGTCCGCGGGCGCGCTGCAGGAGGGTCTCGAGTGCGGGCGTGGCGTAGTTCGGGTGGAGGCGGGCGTTGGGGTCAACGAGCATGGCCTGGACGAAGGCATTGACTGCATCGCCCTCGGCTCCGGAGGCGGCGTACCGCACGACGCCGTCGAGGAGGTAGAGGTCTGCGGCGGCGCGGGAGCGGAGGTTGGTCTGCCGGATGATGGCGACGCCCTGCTGGAGCAGCCCGATGGAGGCGTTGAAGTCGAAGTTGTCGTAGGCGGCCGCGGCGGCATTGAGGATCTGGACGACCTGGCCATCTGCGGCGGCGAGCGCAGCCGGGTTAAGCTGCTGGGCGCGAGCAGGCACGACCGCTGCGCTGCAGAGTCCCAGGGCCAAGAGAGCGACGGAGAGTCGGAGTTTGGTCATCGTCAAGGAACCTGGGTTGGGCGACTAGCGCTTGAGGATATGGAATTCGACGCGGCGGTTGGCAGCTCTGCCATCGGCGGTCGCATTGTCTTGGAGCGGGTGCGTCTCTCCGAAGCCCTGCGCTTCGAAGCGTGAGAGGTCAACGCCGGCCTGCACGAGGTAGGCACGGACCGACTCGGCGCGTGACTGGCTGAGCGAGAGGTTGTGCGTGTCGCTGCCGCGGTCGTCGGTGTGGCCTTCGATCCGGATCTGCATCTCGGGGAAGCGGACCATGATGCCGGCGACGGCGTCGAGCACCTGGAAGGAGATGGCGCCCTTGATGCGGGCGGAGTCGGTCTCGAAGTTGATCTGCTGCTTGATCTCGATCTGCTCCGCGGTGACGCGGACAAGGGCCTTGGACTCCTCGGGGCAGCCGTCGGTGTCTTCGTCGCCATCGAAGTCCTCGGGCTCATCCATGCAGGCATCGACGGCGTCGGGGATGGTGTCCTGATCGTTGTCGAGCTCGGGGCAGCCATCGAAGTCTTCGAAGCCGTCGGTGTCCTCGGGGACCATGGGGCAGCTGTCGGCCTGATCGGTTACGCCATCCTGGTCGTTGTCGAGGTCGGGACAGCCGTCGGTGTCTTCGAAGGTGTCGCGGTCTTCGGGCTGGTCGGGGCAGCGATCAGCGGAGTCTTTGATGCCATCGCCGTCGCGGTCGTCGGAGCAGGCGTCGCCGATGCCGTTGAGGTCGGTGTCGCGCTGGTCGTTGTTGGCGACAGCGGGGCAGTTGTCGGGCTGGTTGGGGATGCCGTCGCCGTCCATGTCGGGATCGCAGGCATCGCCGAACTTGTCGCCGTCGAGGTCACGCTGGTCGGGGTTGGGGACGGTCGGGCAGTTGTCGGCGTCGTCGTTGATGCCGTCGCCATCGGAGTCCTTGTGGGGATTGAAGCACTCAGGGCGCGGGTCGAGGGCCTCCTGAAGTTCGGTCAGGTTCTCCTTTGCGATGGCCATGTGGCGCTCGGCGTCGAGCACCTTGCCGCGCTGCATCTCATGCTTGGTGAAGGCGAGGTGGGTCTCGAACTTGGCGAGAGGCTCCTCGATCCGGCAGCGGAGGGCGGGCTCATGAAGCCGACGGGCCTCGCTGGTGCCTACCTCGCTGAATCGGCGGAGCTCATCGCTGGTGGCGCAAGCGGTAGCCGAGAGGAGGAGGAGCAGCACCGCGACGGAGCGGAGGGTATGCTGAAGGCGGTTAAGGCAGAGCACGGACAGGCTCCGTCGTGGGGGTGGTGACCGCGTCGCGCTTGGTGCGGGCGATGGCGCGCTTTGCGTAGTCTGCCGCGAGGTCGGAGTATTCACGCGCCTTCTGGAAGTCGGAGTAGGCCCACTCTTCGCGGGCCTTGGCGAGGTACTCGCGGGCCATGGTGAACTCGTACATGGCGAATCGCT
>CAIWGR010000554.1 GCA_903912275.1 uncultured delta proteobacterium | reverse complement strand
GGGCGTTGAGGTGGAGTTTCTGGGCTCGCTCCCGCCCGAGCTTGCGCTCCGCAAGGCCAGGCACGCAGACCTATGGGTCTGCATCGACGCCGCGGGCCGCCATCGTGCATTGACTGCGGCGCAGGGTGGCGCGGCGCTGCTGGTCCCAGCGCTCCCCGAATGGGACTGGGTGGCCCGGTGCCGCGGAGGTGTGGCCTGCGCGACGGCCGCATTCCCCGAACAGGTCGCAGCGCTTTGTGCCGACCGCGAGGGGCTCCGCAGCAGTGGTGAGCGGGCGGCGGTCTATGCGGCCCGGCACCTCGAGCCGAGCGCGGTTACGGGCCGGCTGTTGGCCTGGTATGACGACCTGCTCGCCCTGAATGCAGGCACAAGCGAACCAGCGACGCTCGATTTGAGCGCGCTGGGTGCCGGTGTCGGTGCAACGGAAGGCCGAGCCCGCCGAGACCTTCTGACGGGCCTCCGCGAGGGGTAGGGCGGTCTAGAGGCCGGCGTCGGCGCGGAGGGCTGCGGCCTTGTCGGTCCGCTCCCAGGTGAAGCCGTCGCCCTGGGTCCAGTTGGTGAACTCCGAGGCGCTGCGGCCAAAGTGGCCGTAGCTCGCGGTGTTCCGGTAGATCGGCCGCTCAAGGTCGAGGGTCTTGGTGATGCCGAACGGCGAGAGGTCGAAGTGAGCCGCGATGAGCTTCTCGATGAGCTCTTCGCTGACCTTGGACGTTCCGAAGGTATTGGCGAGCACCGACACCGGCTCATGGTGCCCGATGGCGTAGGCGACTTGGATCTCGCACCGGTCGGCAAGGCCCGCCGCGACGATGTTCTTGGCCACGTAGCGGGCCATATAGGCCGCCGAGCGGTCAACCTTCGACGGGTCCTTGCCCGAGAAGGCGCCGCCGCCGTGACGGCCCATGCCACCGTAGGTGTCGACGATGATCTTGCGGCCCGTAAGGCCGCAGTCGCCCATGGGGCCACCGGTCACGAAGCGGCCGGTCGGGTTGACGAAGTAGTTCACATTGCCGGCGAGCAGCGCCGCCGGGATGACCGACTTGATGACGCCTTCGATGACCTGCGCACGAATGTCGGCCTCCTTCGCATCGGGGTGATGCTGCGTGGAGACGACGACCGTGTCGACGGCGACCGGCTTGTCGTTCTCGTAGCGTACGCTGACCTGCGACTTCGCGTCGGGGCGGAGCCAGGCAAACGAGGGGTCGGTCTTGCGCAGGTCGGCAAGCTTTTTGGTGAGCGCGTGCGCGTAGCAGATGGGCATCGGCATCAGCACGTCGGTCTCGGTGCAGGCGTAGCCGAACATCATGCCCTGGTCGCCGGCGCCCTGCTTGTTCGGGTCGTCTCGGTCGACGCCCTGGTTGATGTCCTTGGACTGCTCTTCCACGGCGAGGAGCACGCCGCAGGTGTCTGCGTCGAAGCCGATCTCGGAGCTGGTGTAGCCAATCGACCGGACCGCCTCGCGCACGATGGCGGGGTAGTTGATCTTCACATCTTTGGTCAGCGTGATCTCGCCGGCCAGCATGACGTAGCCCGTCTTGAGGAGCGACTCGCAGGCCACGCGTGCCTTGGGGTCTACAGCCAGAATCGCGTCGAGGACTGCATCGCTGACCTGGTCGGCCATTTTATCGGGATGGCCTTCGGACACGGACTCAGAGGTGAAAACAAAGGAACGCGACATGGAGATCTCCCTTGTGGAGCGGTCAGAAACGGATTTGCCTTGCGGGCGAACGGGTTCGCACGCGGGCGCGCCGCTTATCGAGGCGAGATCGTTCGTGTCAAGGAGCGAGCCCTCGTGAGGCGAATAGGCGCGCAAAGTTGCGGGGAACGTCGCATTTGCGGAACATCTCTCTTCCCGTTGTCAACTTTTCGCCTTGACAGGCATGCAGGCGGGGTGGCTATAGACGACGCGTTCGTTTTGGGATGTGGCTGGGCCGTGTGCCTTCCACCTCCTTCGCCTCTTTCGGGCAGCCTCCACGCTGCCAGCTCTCCCTCATCAGGAAGCCTCATGGAACTCGACAATCACTTTGAAGCCACCGAATCGGAAGCCGTCCTTGTCGGCACCGTCGGTGAGCGCCTCGTAGAGGCGCGTGAGGCTTCGGGCCTGTCGCTGCGCGATCTCTCCGCCGAGACCAGCATTCAGTCTCACCTCCTTGGACTGCTTGAGCAGGACCGCTTCAGCGAATTCCCCGCTGAGGTCATCGCCCGCGGCTTCCTCCGCAACTACGCGCGTCAGCTCGGCCTTGATGACCAAGACATCATTGCCCACTACCTCACCCAGACGGGCCTCGATCAGCCGGCCGCAAGCCGCGACGCAGTGGTGACCTTTTCGGCGCCCGTCGCGCGGGAGGCCGCAGCGCCCCGCTTCCGCATGCCTGACCCGTCGCGCATGAGCACCGTCGCTTACGCCGTCGTCATCTCGGTCTTCCTTATCGCGCTCGCCGTGACCGTCGTCATGTTCAGCGGCGACGACTCCGGTGCCGAGGCCAGCTTCGCGCCTGCACCGAACGCCGATGCTTGGCGGCCCGCGGGCAACACCGCGTCCGACTGGCGCACGGTTCGTGAGAATTAGGGCCCACCGTCTGCGGTAGGCAGCGAACCGGCAGCCCCTGAGCGTCGGTCCTCGCGGGTGTGAAGCGCATGTCGGGAACGGCCGGAAAAATCCTCGTGGAGAGCATCCTCCGGCTGCTCCGGCGGAACGCAGACAAGCACCTCGCGCGGATGCTCCGCAGGGTGCATGCGGCCGATATCGCCGCAGCCTTCGTACAGCTCAGCCCCACCGACGCTGTACGCCTCTTTCGCATCATCCCCGACATCGAACTGCAGGGGCAGACGCTCTCCGAGGCCGACCCGGAGTCGCAACGCAACATCCTCGCCGCGCTGCGTGACGACGAACTCCTCGAGATCATCAAGTCGCTCTCGGCCGACGATGCTGCAGACATCATCGCGCTGCTCCCCGACGAGCGCTCCGGCGCACTGCTCGAGAACTGGAAGGGCGACGACGCCAACGAGGTCGACACCCTGCTGGCCTACGACGAAGACACGGCCGGCGGCATCATGTCGCCCCACGTCTTCGCGCTTTCCGGGCCGACCACCTGCCGCGAGGCGATCGAGACGCTCCAAGCGAGCCACGAAGACATCGAGATGGCCTTCTATCTCTACGTGGTGAACGAGCACGGGCAGCTCATCGGCATCTGCAATCTGCGTCAGCTTGTTGTCAGCGACCCGGGCCGCTCTCTCGAGTCGATTATGATCTCCGAGGTCGTGAGCGTTCGCACCGGCACCGACCAGGGCGAGGTCGCCCGGCTCGTCGCCAAGTACAATTTCCTCGCGCTCCCGGTCGTCGACGAGGCCAACAAACTGGTCGGTCTCGTCACCGTCGACGACGTCATCGACGTCATCCAGGCCAAGCACACCGAAGATCTGCTCTCGATGGCGGGCGCCGGCGGCATCGACCTCGACGAACAGCTGACCCCCTTCGATTCGGCGCGGCGGCGCATGCCGTGGCTCGCGGCCTCTTTCATCGCGGGCATCGGCTCGATGTTCGTCATCAACTCCTTCGAGTCGGTGCTCCAGCGTGTCGCGGCGCTCGCTGCCTTTATCCCCATCACCCTCGGCATGGGCGGCAATGTCGGCACGCAGGCCGCCACCATCGTGACACGGGGACTCGCCCTCGGCCGCGTCCAGCCCAGCCAGTTCATGCGCGTGCTCGGACGCGAGGTGCTCGTTGGCCTCATCGCCGGCGCCACCTACGGCCTGCTCCTCGGGCTCTTCGCCACGGCCGTCTTCCACAGCGGAAACGCCGCTGAGGGTTGGAGCGCTTGGCAGCTCGCCGGCACCGTCTCGATCTCCGTTGCCTGCTCCATGACCATTGCAGCCACACTCGGTGGCGCCGTACCGCTCTTCTTCGCCCGTGTCGGCATCGACCCTGCGGTCGCAACCAACCCCATCGTCACTACCACCACGGATCTGGTGGGCGTGACCATCTACTTCGTGGTCGGTCGCGCCTTCTTCCACCTCTGACCGTGGCAGAGCTTCTCAGTACGCGCGCCATCGTCCTCCGCACCTCGCCCTTCGGTGAGTCCGACCTCATCGTCAGCCTGCTCACAGAGCAGTTCGGCAAGCGGAGCGCCTTTGCCGCGCGGGCCCGTACCGCCAACAAGAAACTCCGTGGCGGGCTCCGTCCGCTGTCGCTTGCGGTGGTTCATCTCAAGCCACGCCTCGGCTCCGACCTGGACCGGCTCATGGAGTCGGAGGTCGAACACGACGCCTCCATTCTGGGCAAGGACCTCCGTGTCTTCGGTGTCGCCTCGGTCGCCGCTGAGGCCGCGTCGTGGATGCTGGCCGATCACCAGGGCGACGCCTCGCTCTTTGAGCGCACCGAGCGTCTCTTCATCTGGCTCGTGGCTGCCGAACGGCCCGATGCGCTCCTCTGGGTGGGGCTCTGCCGCTACCTGCTGCTGCTGCTCGACGATGCTGGCGTCTGGCCGGGGGTGGAGGGGATGGGGAGCGATGAGTCGGGGCGCCTGGACGACGAGGTGGTTGCAGGGCTGTCGCCGCGCGGCTGGGTGGAGCGGAGCCAGATGGGCCGCGAACCCAGCGCCATCCCCGTAAGCGAGCAGATGGTGGAGTTCTTTGCAGTGCTCGAGCAGGCCCGGATGCCGTCGGGCAGGGCGCTCGAAACAGCAGCCCGCTGCGCCGCGCTGCTCCACGCCATGGTGACCTGGCAGACGCAGCGGCCGCTGCAGTCTTGGGACTTCCTCTGCCAGGTGATGTCAGGTCGAAACTAGCGCGTCTTCCGCCAGGTGCGGCCTGCGCGAAGCGCGGCGAGTGCTGCAGCGAAATCGTCCGGCAGCGCGGCCTCGAAGTCGAGCTCGCGCCCATCGGGATGGCAAAATCCGAGCGTGGCGGCATGCAGCGCGACACGGTCAATCAGCGCGGTCTCCGCAACCGAGCGGCCCCCATACATCTCATCTCCGAGCAGCGGGCAGCCGGCCTCGGAGAGGTGCATGCGAATCTGATGTGTGCGACCGGTCTCGAGGCGGCAGGCGACCAGCAGCGCGCCGTCGCGGAACCGCTCGCGCACCTCGTAGTGTGTGACCGCCCGCTTCCCCTCTGCGAGCCGCCCTGTGAACCGCTTGCGGTCCACGGGGTGGCGGGCGTGGGTCGTCTCGATGGTGCCGCGGTCTTCCAGCCCCTGACCGCTCACACGTGCACAGAGCAGCAGGTAGTTGCGCCGGACGGTGTGCTGGGAGAACTGCTCCGAGAGCGTCGCGTGCGCACTGTTGGTCTTGGTCACTACGATGAGGCCGGAGGTCTCCTTATCGATGCGATGCACGATGCCCGGTCGGAGCACATCGCCTACCCCGTCGAGGTCGTCGCAGTGGGCCAGCAGGCCGTTCACCAGGGTGCCCGTCGCGTGGCCAGGTGCAGGGTGGACCACCAGCCCGCTTGGCTTGTTCACCACCACAACCTGGTCGTCTTCAAATACGATATCGAGCGGCATCGATTCCGCCACCGTATCGAGCGGCGCCGGTACCGGAGCCTCCACCGTCCAGACCTCACCCTCCGTGATTCGGAAGGAGGGCTTCACCGGCTTGCGGTCGTCGCGCCAGATCTGCGCAGAAGAAACCCACTCGGCGATGCGCGCGCGCGAAATCCCCGTCTCGGCGGCGCAGAAGGCGTCGAGTCGGCTCCCGGCCTGCTCGGGCGAGACCGTCAATGTCCAGCGCTCGAGCATGCTTAGAAGATGGGCGTATGGACGGAGCCATGCGGAGCGAAGATCTGGTCGATGATCGCCGCCTGCAGCAGGTTCGTGCCCTTCACGATCTCCGGGTTGACCTTCGACTCCCAGAGCTTGAAGGCCTCGCGCAGGTCGTCCTCGAGCTCTTCGAACAGCCGGTCGGACTCGAGCCCTTTGCGAATCTTCTCTTGGTTGTAGATGGCGATGTCAGAGGCCATGGCGCGTGCGAGGCGTCCTGCCTGGTCAAGTTCGGCCTGGGTGAACATGGAGGTCTCCTCGGAGAGGCTTAGAGGCCGCCGCAGAGTCCCGAGGCCAGCATGTCGGGCGTCGAGATCGGGGTGGTCTGGCTGGTCGGATCGAAGTCGGGTGTGATCTGGTCGATCTCGAAGATGGTGGCGGTGCTGCCGTTCCAGTGGATGCGCGCGACATCCCAGAAGTCGTCGGAGGCACGGAGCGGCCGATTGATATACTCCGCCTGCACCTCGCCGTTCACGTAGATACGAACGGTGGCGTAGGCCGTGCCGTAGGCCTCGCGGAAGTAGTGAACGCCGACCGCATACCACTGGCAGTCTGCGGGGTTCGCCAGCGTCGTGGTCTCGGGGCCGATGCCGTCGGTGTCGTCGATATCCAGGCTTGGAGATTCGGGACTCCAGAGGGGCTCCTTGTTTTCGAAGTAGGTATCGTAGGTGGCATCGAACCAGGGGGCCGACATCTTCACAAAGTGGCTGTCGAGGTCGGCGCCCTCCGTGTCGCGCTCGTCCGGGTCGTTCGGGTTGTGCCAGGCCACTTCGATGGCCAGCGCCTGGTTCGGAAAGGCCCGGACCACCACATCGGCCGTCTCACAGCTCGCGATGTTTTGTCCGTCAGCGACCTCGAGGCGGAAGCGGTACTCGCCTGCGAAGTAGATCGTGAAGGTCTGCAGCGCAGGGTTCAGCGGATCAATCGGGTCGGGTTGCAGCCCGTTCACCGCGTCGTCCGGTCGCTGCACGATGCTCCAGCGGTAGGCGGAGAGCGGTGCGCCACCGCCGTCCGGATCGTAGGACTCGCTCCCATCGAGGTGAATCAGGTCGAGCGGCTGGGCCCAGTCCACCTCTGCTGCACGCCGGAACTCGGGGTCACCCTCAACCGAGGCCTTGGCGACGGCGATGGGGCAGAGAACCGCCGCGCCAACACCCGTCATCGCGACATCAATCGGATCGGCACGCTCGCCGGACACAGCCTTCTCGTAGCCTACATGCAGGTAGCCGGCCGACGGAACGCCGAGCAGACGGGCGCGGTAGGTCGCGATGACCGTCAGCGACTCATCGGGCGAGAGAGTACGGGGGAGGGCGGGGAGTGAATCTGCATCGACACCGAACTCGGGGAAGAGCGAGGCGTCCACGCTCACCTCGTTCAGGCGGAGGTCGACACCGCCGATGTTCCGGATGGTCACAGACATGCGCTTCGTGCCTTCGATGGGGCTCTCGCCGAAGTCGACGGGCTGCGGCGAGACGTCGAGGAGCGCATCCTCGGCGCGGCCGAGCACAGGGATTGTCTGGGTGTTCCAGCTTGCACGCTCGGCTTCGAGATCGCCCGTGTTCGCCTTGCAACCGCCCGCGCCGAAGTCCTTGTCATCGGTGCGCACAAGGATGGCGGCGAGGGTGTCACCGGGCACCTGCGGGTCGTAGCTGACGGTAAAGGCGAAGTCGCCGGCGCCGGCTGCGGCGGCGGGGTCGTTCTTGGGCGCCAGCACCAGCGGCTCGCCCGCAGCGATGCCGGCTGCGGCCAACTGCGCGGCAAGGTCGGCGGTCACCTCTGCATCGCCCGTGAGCACAATCTCGCAGATGTTGGCAGGGCCATATCCGTTGTTGGTGATGGTGACCGTCTGGGTCGCATGGGCACCGAGCTCTTGCACGCCGAAGTCGACAGGGTCGGGTGTGGCGAGAAGCAGCGGGAGCGAAGCCGGCGCATTCACCGCGACCTGCACCACCCCTTCGGATGGGTCGTTCGAGCGGATGGTCACGACGCCTGCCAGCGGCGCGTAGTCACGCGGCGTATAGGTGACCACAATCTGTGTCTGCTCGCCGGGCGACAGCACCGTATCGCCGGGCGCGCCGAGTTGGAGGACGGCAGGGTCAACGGCAGACGAAACCGAGTCCAGCTTCAGGTCGGCCGTGCCCTCGTTTTGCAGGACGATGTTCTTGGTCTGCGACTGTCCGATCACGGCCACGCGGAAGGCGAGCACATCAGACTGGAGCCGGATGCTTGGCTGACCGGTCTTGGTGATGTCCTTGCAGCCGGTCGCCAGCGGGAGACAGAGCAGCAGGAGGAGGGCCCAGAGGTGAAGGAGGCGCATGCGGTGGCTCTGCGGAAAAGGTCCAAGTTCAAATTTCAGTCCATTCGGTTGGTAGGTTGCAAGCCCGCGCGGTGTCAATCGCAGCCTTGCCGTTGCCCTGCGAACCGTGCGCCTCTAGTGCCCCGTCCGTACCCGTAACGAGGCAACTGATGGCGACCCTCCGGTCTCTGGCGTGGGCCATGCTCGCGCTCCTCCTCGCGATGCCGCTGTCGGCGATGGCCTCGCCGGCCGCGCCCGACCCCTTCTCTGCTGCGCTTGCCCGGGCGAAGTCCGCGCCATCGGAGCAAGAGGCCCTCGCAGACCTCCTGAGCGCCGCAAGCTGGCTCCCCTACGCATCGCCGCGGCAGGCAGCGAAGCAGTATGCCGCACTTGCAGCGTCGACGGGCTACGGCGCCGTTGCAGATTTCGCCCGGTACGCCGAGCTCCGCCTCCGCTTTGAGATGGGCGAGCGGGTGCAGGGCCAGATCACCGGACTGGGCTTCGTTACCCGTTTCTGGGCCATCGGCCCCTTCCCCAACTCCGGCGACGACGGCCTCGCGCAGCCGGCGGCCCCAGAAGAGGGCTTCCGCGCCGATGCTTCCTACCCCGGTTCGGTCGTCCCTGTCGGCTGGCAGGAGCTCGGTGGCGATGCGGAGACGGGCTACATCGACCTCGGCCAGCGGCTCGTCCCATCCGAGAGTGCCGTCGCCTTCGCCGCCACCGGATTCAAGATGCTCAAGGCCGAGACGATCCGCATCGGCATTGCCGCCGACGGAGGCTACCGCCTCTGGCTCGACGGCAAGCCTGTCGCCGAGCGCGACAAAGACTGGGGGGGCTTCTTCGCGCGCGATGTCGTCGAACTCCCACTGAGCCGGGGACGCCACACGCTCACGCTCAAACTCGCCTCCACCGACGGCCCGCTGGGCTTTCATCTGCGACTCTCTCGTCTCGACGGCTCGCCACTTGAGCCGGAGTTCGTAAAGCCTGCGACCGTCGCACTCGCCGCGCCCCCGGCGAAGTGGCCCGTGCCGGCCTTCCTCGGTACCTCCGCTTCGCCTCCCTCATCCTGCCGTGCGATTGTGGCCTCCATCGTCATCGATCGCATGCTCCGGCCCAACGATGTCACCCAGCCATGGAGTTCCGCCTTCGCGGCGCAGCAGGCACGGACCGACTGCACCGCGGTCGACGAATGGCTGGCAGCCGAGGCCAGGCCGGAGCGCTGGATGGCGATGGAGGGCTTCGACCGCGCGGTAGCCATTGCGCACGACCCCGCCATCGAACTCCGAAGGCTCGAGACGCTACGCGAAGACCCGTCGGCTGAGGCGGCCGCGACCCACCGCAAGGGGATTGAGGCCCTCATGGCCGCCTACCCCGACTGGCTTCCGCCGCGGATGATTTTCGCATCGCTGCTTAGCGAAGAGGGCTTCGACGGATGGGCAGCGGAGGAGCGCGACCGGCTCCTCGAGGAGGCGCCCGAGGTGCCCGACCTGCTGCGGGCTGCCATCTCCGACAGCGAGAAACGCCTCCGGTTCGATGAGGCCTCGGCACGCTACGAGCAGCTGCTCGCGCTCTCTCTCCCCTCGTGGAGTGCGGCCGAAAACTATCTCGCGTCGCTGCTCACGCTGCTCCCCTCTGACGAGGTCCTGCAGATGGCGGACACGATCGCAGACCGCTTCCCGCGCGACCCTGCTACCTGGCTTGGGCGCGCACGGCTCCAGCGTGCCGTGGAGAGCTCCGAGCGCGCACCCTCCGAGCACTACGGAGCCCTCCTCGATCGCGCGCTTGAACTCTGTCGTGACTGCCCTGAACCCCGCGCGGCCAAGGCCCGCTGGCTCTCCGAACTCGGGCTCCGCGAGAAGGCGGTTGCGCTGCTGGGCGAGGCCATCGTGCGTGCGCCGCAGCGGCCCGAACTGGTCCGGCTTCGCGAGCACCTCGCGCTCGACGAGGCCGCCTTTTGGCGCACCCAGGTCGTCCCCGACGCGGAGATCATGGCGCTCAAGGCCGCAGCAACCCCCGACCCCGACTTCTCCTCGACCACGCTCCTTCGGCAACGGGTCATCGAGGTCTTCCCGAACGGTCTTGCCGCCGCCTACCACCGCGATGCGGTCTGGGTCCGGTCGCGCGAAGCGGCCGAGCAGTGGTCCGCCTTCGAATTCGGCTACGACCCCGGCGAGCAGACCGCGAAGGTGGAGCGCGTTGCGGTCTTCAAAGCCGACGGAAGCCCGCGTGAGGCCTTCGACGAGCAGGAGTGGGACGCGTCGGGCGACAGCAACAACATGTACTTCTCCGCCAGGTCGCACCGCATCACCATCCCTTCCGTGGAGGTGGGCGATATCGTCTCCGTCGAGTACCTCCTCTCCGACATCTCGGCGCGCAACATCTTCGACGGCTACTTCGGCGACTTCTGGCAGCTGGGCGGCGATGAGCCGACCACCAGCAGCCGCTACGCAGTCAGCCTGCCCCGCGGCCGCAAACTCTTCTCCTCCGTCACCGGTATCGATGGCGCGCTCCTCGCTGAGCGTCGCGAAGGCGAACGCACCATCTACGACCTCTCCGTCGGCCCGCTCGCCGGCCTGCGCTACGAGACTGCCGCGCTAGGAGCTGCGGAGGCCTACCCGACACTCCTGGTCTCCACCTATTCCGATTGGAACGATCTCGCCCGCTGGTACTGGTCGCTTGTCCGCGAACAGTTCACCCTCTCCGATGAGATGCGGACCACGGTCGCCCAGCTGGTCGCAGGCAAGCAGACGACGGCCGACAAGGTCGCCGCCATCCACGACTTCGTCGTCCGCAACATCCGCTATGTGGGGCTCGAATTCGGCATCCACGGATTCAAGCCCTACCGCGCCATCGACATCTTTCAGCGCAAGTTCGGTGACTGCAAAGACACAGCGTCACTCATGAAGGTCATGCTGAACGAGGCCGGCATCGAGGCTCACATGGTTCTCCTCCGGACCAGCGACCTCGGGCGCGTCGTCTCGGGGCCACCAAGCCTTGCCATCTTCAACCACGCCATCGCCTACGTCCCCGAACTCGACCTCTACCTCGATGGCACCGCCGGTCACAACGGCCTCTCGGAGCTCCCCTCCGCGGACCAGAACGCAACCGCGGTCATCATCCTCGACGGGCAGGGAGGCCGACCCGTCATCACCCCAGCGCAGCCTTCGAGCGCCAGCGTCCGCAAGGTCTCGGTCCGTGCGACCGTGTCGTCCGACGGCCTCACTTCGGGTGAGATTTCGTCCCGGCAGACCGGCCTGTTCGCGCCGGGCGCGCGCTCTCAACTCGAGGCGCCGGACAAGCGGCTCGAAACGCTCTCCGCCTGGTACGCAGACCTCTACCGCGGCATCGCAATCTCCGAATTCACGGTTGGACCGCTCGCACCGCTCGGCGCGCCGGTCGAGACCACCGTCCGCTTCACGGGAGGCACCTGGGCCACGCGTACGGGCAATGCGCTGCAGCTTCGCCCGGTCGGGCGCGACTCCGACATCAGCGCCCGATTTGCCGCGGCCGCAAAGCGCACCCAGCCCCTCGATCTCTCACAGGGCTACCGGGTCGTCGAAGACCACGAACTCGCGCTTCCACCTGGACGATGGACCGCCGGCACGCCCGTCCGTTACGAGCGCGCCAGCGAACAGCTCCGCGTCGTCATCAACATCGAGACCGGCCCGGGCAGCATCAAGGCCCATTACGAGTTTGAGCTCCTCGCCGCCCGAATCGCTCCCTCTGACTACCCCGCCTTCCGTGCGCTCCTCGCCGAGGCCGAAGCGCTGCTCGACCGAACCTATGGCTACACGTTGGAGGTGGCGCCATGAGCCCGAACATCCGTCGAACCCTCGCACTCGGGCTCCTTCTCCTCACAGGCTGCGGCGCCCCGCGCCTGCTCCGTGAGGTGCTTGACGAGCCCCTCCGTGCGCTCCCGCCGGCCCCCGCCGCAGCGCTCGATGCACTCGTGCTCGAAGGCTCCGGCACCGGCTGGTTCGCCTCGTCGCTCTTCGAGGCTGCGGACCGTCCGAAGCAGGCCTTCGACGCCCTTCGCCAGCCTGCGCTCGCCGAGGCACCGTGGGAGCCCTGGCTGCGCACGCTCGCAGCAGCGCGGTTGGCCGTGGACAATCCGGCGCTCATCGGCGACCCCGTCGAGGCGGCTGGTGCGTCGGGGCCGTGGGAAGACCTCCGGCTCGCTGCTGTAGCCGAACTGCGCGAGGTGCGCGGGCTGGGTTTGGCCCGCAACGGCGTTGCGCCGGAGCGAGGTCAAAATCCCCTCTTGCCGAACGTCCGCGTCGCCGGACCCTTCCCGCTCGATCCCGCCAGGGGACTCGACACCCCAATTCCCGAAGCGTCTGACCCCGTCCTGGCTCCAGCCTATCCCATCGATGGGCTCTCTCTGCCAACCTTCGAGGTCGAGCAGGCAGGTGCTGCTGCAGAAATCACGACCCGCGGCATGGGCCTCTACCTCGTCGAGGGCTGGTTCGAGGTGGAGCGCGAGGGAAGGGCGGTCGTTTCGGTGACCGGCGACCGCCCGCTCCGCATCGAGCTCCAACAGAGCGAACTGCTCCGCGTCGACCGCGACCGGCTGTATGAGGGCGACCGCAGCAACCGTTGGGTAGAACTCGGTCGCGGAACCGTTCGGATCCGTGCCGTCGTCGCCTCGGCGACCGGCCAGCTCCGACTTGGCCTGCGCCTCACGCCAACCGCCGAGAAGGGCGCGCGCCTTGCCCCGGCAAGAGGTCCCACCGGTCCTGCGCGCGCCCCTGTCTCGCTGCTTCGAGCTCCGGACCCCGTGCGCGAACTCCGCGCCGCGCTCGCCGAAGCGCTTTATGGAGGCCTGCTTCCCAAGAGCGCATCGCCCCCGCTCTGGTGGTTCGAGTTCGCGCAAGACACGGGCGACGAAGAGCTCCTCCATGCGCTAGCCTCACGCGACAGCGAGAGCGACGCGCCCCTCCAACTCTGGCGCCGCGCAACCGCCTACGCCGAACTCCCCTGGTTCGCCGAGACCGAGCGTGCCCACCTCGCACGGGCCCTGCTCGAACGGGCCGTCGAAGCATGGGAGCAGGACACACTCCCCGAGACGGCACTCGCGAAGGCGCTTGCCAGCGACGGACGTGCCCGCGCCGCCCGCAAACGCCTTGCTGCACTGCCCGGACTCCAGCGTTCGCCCGCCGCGCTTCTCGCGCTTGGCGGCCTGCTCCGCGACGAGGGCGACGTTGACGCTGCTACCCGCCTGTTGCTGCAGGGGCTCGGTACGGTGCCTGCTCCCTGCCGGCTGGCGAACGAACTGATCGCTTGGCGGGCGTCCGAGGGGGCCTTCGCTGCGGCCGCGGCAATTCCTGTCGCGATCGCACGATGCGAAGCGGGGCGGGTCTGGCGTCTCGAGCATGAATCGCTCGCCCAGGGCCGTCTCCAGGAGGCCTTCGAGGAGGCCCGCGCACTGTCGGCGCTCCGCCCCGGCGACCTCGAACGGGCGCGGCAGCAGTTCGTGCTCTCCGCCTACACCGGCAATCCTGCTGACCGCACCGAGACGCTTCAGACCCTCAAGCAGCGCTTCGCAGAGCCGGCCATTCTCGCCTCGATGCTCTCTGCAGAGGCGCCGGCTCGGGGCCCTGCCATCGATGCGCTGCGACAGGCCGCTGAGGCCACCCCCACAGACCTCCGCCGCGAGCTCGCAGCCTTTCGGCTCGGACTCCCCAACCTGACGCCCGAGCTCGCCACCCGCTCGGCCCGCATCCTCGCAGCCCGCAAGGAGAGAACAGAACAGGTTGCCTCGGGCGCCACCTACCTCCTCGATGCCATGGATGTCCGTGTCGCTGCCGATGGAAGCGCCCTCACGCTCGTGCACCAGATCATTGAACTCGGCACCCGCGACAGCCTCGACGAGCTCGGCGAGGTCAATCTGCCAGGCGAAGCCGAACTCCTCGTCGCCCGCTCCATCAAGCCCGACGGGACTGCGCTCCCGGTCGCAGACACCGCAGGCAAAGAGAGCCTCTCCTTCGCCAACCTCGAGGTCGGTGACCTGATTGAGGTCGCCTATCTTCTAGAGTCACGCCCTTTCGCGCCCGAGGTCTGGTCACCAACACCCCGCTTCATGTTCCGCGCCCCCAACGCCCACTTCGTTGAGTCAAGCGTCAGCTACGACTTCCCGGAGCGTTGGGAGAAGGGACTCGTCGTAGATGTCCGGTTCGCCCACCCGCCGGTCGTCACCCACGCCGACGGCCGCATCCACTACGCCTTCGTAGAGCACGACATGCAGCCCTACCGGACCGACGAACCCTCAGCTCCCGAAGAGGAGTTCGTCCCGAGCGTCGCCATGGCCCGCAACTTCAACATGCAGACCTGGCTCCTCTGGCGCTCGCGTTGGCTCTGGTTCGACCAGGTCGCTCCCGCCCGGCTCCTTGCGACCGTCACCGGCGGACTCCCGGCCAGCAGGGACGAGGCGACGCTCCGCAGCCTCTTCCGCTGGGTCAATGCAACCGTCCTACCCGCAGACGACTGGGCCCAACCCACCGGTTTCTCCTCCATCCTCCGCCAGCGCGGTGACCGCAGCGCTGCGCTCCGGCTCCTGCTCGCCTCACGCGGCTTCAACCCGGCCGAGGTCGCCCTCCGCTCCGTCGATGCCGACCCCGTCAGTCGACCGCTCTTCGACCACAGCGCCTGGGGATATCGCGCGCTCCGCGTCGATCTAAGTGGCCGCTCCTACTGGCTCGACCCCGAAGATGACGATGCCGTCTTCAACCTCCTCCCGCGCTCCGTTCAAGGCTCCGTTGCCATCGACCAGCGTTCACCCGACATCACATTGCCCGTACCCGTCGCGTCGCGCGCCTCCTGGCAGAACCGCATCAATGCTACGCTCACGCTCGGCGTCGACGGCAGCGTCCAAGGCGCGCTGACCGAGAATGTGCCGCTGTCCGACGCAGCGGCCTTCCGGCGCTTTGTCCATGCCGTCCCCGACGAGCAGGAGCGGCTCCAACGCTCGGAGCGGCGACTCTCCCGCACCTTTCCCTCCATCGCGCTCAGCGAGCTCACCGTCGATGGCCTGCAGGAGCTCGATGCACCGCTCTCCGTTCGTTACGCCTTCACCGCGCAGGGGTTTGCACGCGTCGAACAAGAGCGGCTTCACTACGAGGGAGCCCTCTTCGGGCGGCCGCTCGCCCAGGCCTTCGCCCAGGCCTCCGAGCGGAGCGCACCGCTGCGAGCCGACGCCTACCTCGACGAGACCGTGCGTGTCGCCTTCCGCCCACCTGCTGGATTCCGCCTCCTCCAACTGCCCGCGGCCGTCGCCATGGACTGTGAAGGGCTCTCCTTCCATCGAACGGCGAAAGTCGAGGGCGACCTGGTCACCATCGAACACACCATCACCGCCCCCTATCAGTATGTCTCCGCGGCCGACTATCCCGCCTTCGCAACCTGCGCCGCCTCCGTCGAAGAGGCGCAGCGGCTCACGCTCGACTGGTCCCGCTAATCGATTGGCGCGGAAGGCGCCGACTCAACCACGGTACGTCCCGACGAAATCGGCTGCGCAGGCAAGCCCGGAGTACGTGGTTGCTTGAGCGCCAGAAGGCGATCCGCGAGCGCCCGCAACTCCGCCGCCCGCTCCCGCCGTACGCGGAAGAGCTTGGTACTCTTGCGACCCTTCTGCTCCGACTTCGATTCCAAGAAGTCGCCCACGCCGAGGTCGCTATCGCGGAAAATCTTGATGGCGTTGTCAAAGGCGCTCACGGCGAGAGACTCTGGGAAGAGCAGGCGCCCCTCCTGATAGCTCCGCCGACCGCGCGAAAGAACCGACTTCGACAGCGCCTTGCCATCCAGCCACTCCGCTTCCGCCGACGCGGCACCCTCCGCGAGCACATCAGCGATGAGCCAGTAGGTCTCAATCGTCGAGACCAGCAGCGCCCGAAGGAACTCCGCTCCGGGATGAAGCGGCCGCGTGACCTCCATTGTCCCCTCGGCTCCGTCCGACGCCCAGCCGAGCGACACAAACCGGCGCCGCGTCTCTTCAAAGACCTCCTCGAAGCGGTCGCTCGCCTCGAAGCAGAACTCGAGCTTCAGCAGCTTTGAGTAGAAGGCCGCGCTCTCGCGCACCTGCGATACCTGAACCACCACCTCGCCCGACTCGAACAGCGCGGTGGCAAAGACGGCGTCCGCTACAAAGAAGTGAAGGATGTTGTTCTTGTAGTAGGTCAGCTCCACCCGCCGGTCGTCGGGTACCGAGAAACGGCGCTCCGACTCCTGCTCCGCAATCTTCACAACCTTCTTGCCTGCCAGAAGTTCGAGCGCCCGCGCGATGGGCTCACTCACGGCCGCACCGAACCGATCCGAAGGCGACGCGGTCCCCTCCTCCTGGGCGGAGAACTCGCGGTCGTACGGGTCGGTGAAGGCCTCCGCGTTCTGTACCGAGTCCGTCGCATGAATCCGACTTAGGTGGGCGGCGTGGGCGTCGCGCAGCACGCCAGACAGCCGCGCCTGCTTGTCTGTCAGGAAGGTGCAGACAAACCCAGCCTCCCGCGCAATCTCCTCCATGGTCAGGGATCGCGCCGGATTGTTGAGCAGAATGAGCGCCCCGATCGCGCCCGGCGTTACCGTCGTTACATCGTTGATATCGTGGATGAGCTTGTAGGCCAGACGGCGAACCGTCTTGGCGAGCGCCTCGGGTGCCACGGGTCCTCGCTTCGGCCCATGGTAACGCTCGACGAAGGTGTCGAGGTCAAAGGGTGTCCCGAACTCCACGAAGACCCGGCCATACCTCGCCCGTAGCACCTTGGGCGCAGTCAGCAGGTCCGTGAGACCCTCTGAACGCTTCTCTCCGCCATCCAGCTCCTTCTTGTAGGAGGCGCCCTCGATGATGGCCTCATAGCCGATCGAGACGGGAACAAAGGCCACCTGCTCCAACTTGCCCTCGCTGAAGGCCTCCACGAGCACGTTCAGCATGCCATACTTCGGCGGGTTCAGCTTGCCCGTGCGCGACCGCGTTCCCTCAATGAAGAACTCGAGCGGGAACCCCTCCGAGAGAACCTTCACGAGGTAGGTCTTGAAGACCCACTCGTAGAGAATGTCGCCCGCAAACGAGCGCCGCAGGAAGAAGGCTCCGGCGCCGCGGAACAGCCCGCCGATGGGCCAGAAGTTGAGGTTGATTCCGGCCGCGATGTGGGGCGGCATCAAACCGTAACGGTAGAACAGGTTCGACATCACCAGATAGTCGATGTGGCTCTTGTGGCTGGGAACCAACACGATTTTGCGCGTCTTCGCCGCCTGACGGAGCTT
>CAIWGR010000553.1 GCA_903912275.1 uncultured delta proteobacterium | reverse complement strand
GTCGCATCTCCGCCGACGCCGAAGGTGTAGGCGCCCCCTCCGATGAGGGAGGCGGTCGGCTCGAGCGCACACGGCACCCCCGGAAGGTCAAAGACGACCGTGCCATAGCCGTCGCCATCGAGGTCCCGATAGCAGGCCCAGACGCCGTCGCAGTCTTCGTCGGCGTTGTTGCCCGCAATCTCGGGCGATGACGGGCCGATGGAGCCATCGGCATCATTGCAGTCAAAGCTCGGACCGGCTGCGAGCGCCTCGCCGGCATCGGCGCAATCGGCGTCGACGCTGACAACGGTAAGGTCCGGACGGGCGGAGACCCCATCGCCATCGCCGTCGAGCAGGCAGAGTTCGCCCCCGTCACAATTCTGGTCAACCTCATCACCCGCGACCTCTGCTGCGCCCGGCGCGATGGCTGCGTCGGCATCGTTGCAGTCGTCACCGGCGGCCACCGCGCCGACCGGCTGCTGGCAGCCTACCACCGGCGACGCCGGGTCACCGTGTCCGTCGCCGTCGGCGTCTCGGTAGAAGGTCAGCGTGTCGATTGCGCCTTCATCGACTTCGCCATCGCAATCGTTGTCTTCGCCGTCACACCGCTCCTCTGAGAGGTCGACCACAAGTTCGCAGACGAGCAGCCCCGCGCAGGCATAGCGCCCCGTCGCGCATCTTCCAGAGAACCCGGTATCGCAGAGGTCGCCCACCTCCGGCACGCCTTCATCAATCAGCGTGTCGCAGTCATCGTCCTGGCCGTTGCACTGCTCCGTCGCCGCAGCGCTCACCAGCGGGTTGCTGTCGTCACAGTCTGCAAAGGGGCATCCGGGACCGCGGCCGCCGCCATCGCCATCAAAGTCGATGCAGAGAGTCGTGTTCACACAGACCCGCTCCGCATCCGTCCCCGGCAGGACCACGCAGTCCTCATCCACGTCGCAATCGCGGCTCGAAAGGCAGGGCGCCGTACAGACCCCCGTCCCATCATCCGCGATGGCAAGACAGAGGTCGGAGGCACAGTCATCGTTCGAGGCGCAGGGCTCGCCGGAGAGACCACCGCCCGCTCCGGAGCCATCCGGCGCCACGTCGAGCGCTACATCGGCAGCCGTATCTGACGCATCCGTTGCGCCCGCATCTGCGTCGTCTGCCGTGTCCTCACCCACATCCGCGACAACCCCGCTTCCTGCCGCATCACCCGTCGCGCTCCCGGCTCCGGAACTTGCCGACACACAGCCGGCAGCGACTGAAAGAAGCGCGAGCGCAGCGCTCAGAACCCATCTCTGGTCTCGATCCATCTTCAGCTCCCTCCTTCGCAACGCAACAGCGTTCCGGGCCACGGGACTGCGCAACCTACTCGGTAAGCAGCGGGTACTTGCCGTCGGCATTCTTCTTCTTCGGCAGCGGCTTGCGCGCCTGAGCAGCAGCAGGTGCGGCGGCTGCGGTCGCAGGCTTGGGCGCAACAGCGACGGCAGGCTTTACCTCGACAGGCGGATTGGTGCCCGACCTCACGAAGATGGCGCGTCGTACGGTGGGCCCATCCGG